>JBERSB010000081.1:0-8770 GCA_041236755.1 Luminiphilus sp.
TGACCTTCGGCGATCGAGGTTGTCATCGCCTGCGAGCGTAGGCACAGCCGCGCGACATCCCAGACAATGCGCGGGAACCGGCCGACAATCCCCACGGGCCGGCCGCAGCCCCGGCGCGCAGATGTGGTCCTCGGCTCTTTATCGGGCGGCGTGGATCGCGGATAACGGCACGGCCCGCCGAACGCCTCAAGCACACCGTTGAGCTCCGAGACCCTCCGTCGCCTCCTGCTGGAGGCCAACGTCCTGGACGACGCCCGCCTCCAGAAGGCCGAGGCGGCCGCTTCGAGCCGCGGGACGTCGCTAGAGCGCACCATCGTGGCGCTGAACCTCGCCGACGAGGCCGTGGTCTGGCGCGCGCTGGCCAAGGCGCACGGCATGAAGTTCGTCGACCCGGCCAAGGCCAAGCCGAGCCCCGAGGCGCTCGCGCTGGTGTCGGCCGAACAGATCGAGCAGAACGAGGCGCTCCCGGTCCTGGTCAAGGACGGCGAGCTGTGGGTGGCGATCGACGATCCGTTCAAGACGTTCGTCGCCGACAACCTGTCGTTCCTCGCGGGCTGCCCGGTGCAGTGCGCGCTGATGCCGCCGCAGGCGCTGAAGGCCGCGCTGCGCAAGGCGACCGGCGGGTCCGGCGGGTCGTCCTCCGGCGGCAAGGGCAGCGCTGCTGTGGCCGCCGCGGACGAGGAGGGCGAGGACGCGCCGATCATCCGCCTGGTCACCAAGACCATCAACCAGGCGCTGATCCAGCGCGCCAGCGACATCCACGTCGAGCCGTTCCAGCAGCGGGTGCGCATCCGCTACCGCGTGGACGGCGTGCTCAAGGAGGTGGCGTCGCTCGAGATGGCGCTGCTCGCGCCCTTGACCTCGCGCCTCAAGATCATGGCGGGCCTCGACATCGCCGAGAAGCGTAAGCCGCAGGACGGCCGCATCAGCTTCCGCGCCAACGACGAGGATGGCGAGTCCCGCGACATCGACATCCGCACGTCGGTGCTGCCCGCGAGCCACGGCGAGACCATCGTCATGCGCCTGCTCGACAAGGAGCGCGGGCTGATGAGCCTCGAGAAGCTGGGCTTCCAGGGCCAGGACCGAGAGCGCTTCAAGGGCGTGATCGCGCGCCCCAACGGCATCGTGCTGGTGACCGGCCCGACCGGCTCGGGCAAGACCACGACGCTCTACGCGGCGCTGCAGGAGCTCAACCGCTCCGACGTCAAGATCATCACGGCCGAGGACCCGGTCGAGTTCAACATCGCGGGCATCAACCAGTGCCAGGTGAAGTCGCGCATCGGCCTGTCGTTCGCGCGCATCCTGCGCGCGATGCTGCGCCAGGCGCCCAACGTGATCCTGGTCGGCGAGATCCGCGACCGCGAGACCGCCGAGATCGCGGTGCAGGCAGCGCTCACGGGCCACCTGGTGTTCTCGACGCTGCACACCAATGACTCGACCTCGGCGATCACGCGGCTGTGCGACATGGGCGTCAAGCCGTTCCTGGTCTCCGCGTCGGTGCAGGCGGTCATGGCCCAGCGCCTGATCCGCGTGCTCTGCGAGGACTGCCGCCAGCCCTACGAGCCGACGTCGGCCGAGCTGCGCAGCGTCGGCATCGAAGCGGGCAAGGTCGAGCAGGCCACCTTCTACCGCGCCGAGGGTTGCGAGCGCTGCGGCGACAGCGGTTACCGCGGCCGGCGCGGCATCTACGAGCTGCTGCAAATGGACAACACGCTGCGCGAGATGACCTTCCGCGGCGAACCGATGGTGCGCCTCCGCGAGTACGCGTGGCAGTCGGGCGGCATGTCGACGCTGTTGCAGGACGGCGTGCGCACGGTGCTCGCCGGGCAGACGACGATCCCCGAGCTGCTGCGCGTCGTCGCGGCCGTTTGACCCCCGCGCAGCCCCTTCATCCACCACCCATCCTCCTCATGGACATCTACGCCCTCATGGACGCCGCCTTCGACCAGGGCGCGTCGGACCTGCACCTCTCGGTCGGCCGCCGGCCGGTGCTGCGCGTCAGCGGCGGACTGGTCGAGGTCGGCGACGCGCCGCTGACTCCCGAGGACACCGAGGCGATGGCCAAGGAGCTCGCCCCCGAGCGCAACTGGAACGAGCTGGTCGAGCTCGGCTCGACCGACTTCGGCGTCGCGCATCGGGACAAGTGCCGGTTCCGCGTCAGCATGCTCACCCAGAAGGGCTCGCGCGGCATCGTGATGCGTCAGATCCCGCAGAAGCTGCTGACGTTCGACCAGATCGGCCTGCCCGAGTCCGTGCAGGACCTGCTCAGCCTGCACCGCGGCCTGGTGCTGGTCACCGGGCCGACCGGCTCGGGCAAGACCACGACCTTGTCGACGATGATCGACTGGATCAACAAGCACCGCGACGTGCACATCATCACGATCGAGGACCCGATCGAGTACTACCACGATCACCAGCAGTCGCAGGTGACCCAGCGGGAGGTCGGTACCGACGTCAGCAGCTTTGCCGAGGCGATGCGGCGGGCGCTGCGCCAGGACCCCGACGTGATCCTGCTCGGCGAGATGCGCGACCTGGAGACGACGTCGGCGGCGATCACCGCGGCCGAGACGGGCCACCTCGTGTTCGGCACGCTGCACACCACCGGGGCTGCGCGGACCGTCGACCGCATCATCGACCAGTACCCGCGCGAGCAGCAGGAGCAGATCCGCTCGCAGCTCGCGCAGTCGCTGGTCGCGGTCATCTCGCAGATCCTGATCCCGACGCCCGACGGCGGCCGGGTCGCGGCCTTCGAGGTGATGCTGACCAACCCCGCCATCGAGAACCACATCCGCAAGTGCGAGACGTTCAAGATCGGCTCGGTCATCCAGACCAGCCGTCGCCAGGGCATGATGCTGATGGACGACTGCCTGCTCGACCTCTACCGCGAGGGGCGCATCGACCAGGACACGGCGCTCGAGCGCGCGTTTGACAGCAAGGGCCTGCTCACCCGCATGGGTGGAGGAGCGGCGTAGTAGCGCATGTCCGGTCCGCGTCGGCTGCTGGGGCAGATCCTCAAGGAGATGGGCCTGATCCACGAGGGTCAGGTGCAGGAGGCGCTGCAGGTGCAGCGCGACCGCGGTGGCCTGTTCGGCGAGATCCTCGTCGACATGGGGGCCGTGCAGCAGCAGGACGTGGCGCGCGCGCTCGCGGAGCAGGCGGGGCTGCAGTTCCACGACCTGGACGCGTCGCCGCCGCAGCCCGACGCGCTGGCGAAGATCGACCTCGCCACGGCCCGGGCGTTCGGCATCCTGCCGGTCCGCCTGGAGGGCACGACGCTGACCGTCGCGCTCGCCGACCCGGCCAACGCCCCGATGCTGCAGGACCTGGGCTTCACCACCGGGTGTGACATTGTCGGCGCGATCGCGGACGCGGCCAAGATCACCGATGGCCTGGACAAGCACTACCAGGAGGACGCGGCCGAGAGCAAGGCGCGCATGTCCGAGCTGGTCCACGAGCTGTCGCAAGAGGGTGGCAAGATCGACCTTGAGGACAAGGCCGCGATGGCGTCCGCGGCGCCGGTCGTCAAGCTGCTCAACTACATCCTCTACCAGGCGATCCGCGACCGCGCGTCGGACATCCACCTCGAGCCGTTCGAGCACGACTTCAAGATCCGCTACCGCGTCGACGGCTCGCTGTTCGAGCTCGAGGCGCCGCCGCCGCACCTCGCCGAAGCGTTGGTCGCGCGCATCAAGGTGATGAGCGACCTCGACATCGCCGAGACGCGGCTGCCGCAGGACGGCCGCATCGAGCTGACCGTCGGCGGCCGCTCGGTGGACCTGCGCGTCTCGACGCTGCCGACGATGTTCGGCGAGTCGACGGTGATGCGGATCCTGGACCGCAGCAACGTCTCGCTGAGCCTGGACAACCTGGGCCTCGTGCCCAAGGTGCGCGACCGCATGCGCGAGTTCGCGGGCCTGCCGCACGGCATCGTGCTGGTGACAGGCCCCACGGGCTCGGGCAAGACGACGACGCTCTACGCCGTGCTCAACGAGGCGAACGACGTCGACACCAAGGTGATCACCGTCGAGGACCCGGTCGAGTACGACCTCGAGGGCATCATCCAGGTGCCGGTCAACGACGAGATCGGCGTGACCTACTCGGGCGTGCTGCGCACGATCCTGCGTCAGGACCCGGACGTGATCCTGGTCGGCGAGATCCGTGACCAGGAGACCGCGCAGACCGCCATCGAGGCGAGCCTCACCGGCCACCTTGTGTTCTCGACGCTGCACACCAACGACGCGCCCAGCGCGATCACGCGCCTGATCGACATCGGCATCGAGCCGTTCCTGTTGACCGCGACGGTGCAGGGCATCCTCGCGCAGCGGCTCGTGCGTCGGGTCTGCGGCGACTGCAAGACCTTCTACGAGCCGGGCGACGACGTGCTGCGCCGCCTCAAGCTCCAGGCTGATCAGGTCGTCGGGAGCAAGTTCGCCTACGGCAAGGGGTGCGAACTGTGCAACTTCACGGGCTACCGCGGCCGCATGGCGGTCACCGAGGTGCTCGAGGTCGACGACCGCATCCGGGAGCTGATCCTGGACGGCGCGAGCACCACGCAGGTCCAGGAGGCCGCGGTCGAGGCCGGCATGGCGACGCTCCGTGAGAACGGACTCAAGGCGGTCTTCGACGGCTCGACCTCGGTCGAAGAGCTGCTCCGGGAGACGATCGAATGAACGAACCAGAGGACTTCCAGCGGCACGTCGCCGCGATGCTCGGCCAGCTCGACCCGGAGCCCGGACGCGAGGGCCTGCGCGACACACCGCGCCGCGTCCAGCAGGCGTTCCAGGCGTACACCGCAGGCTACGCGCAGGACGCCAAGGACGTCATCGGCACGGGCGTGTTCGAGGCGGAGACGGACGAGATGGTGCTCGTCAAGGACATCGAACTCTACTCCTTGTGCGAGCACCACCTGGCGCCGTTCTTCGGCAAGGCGCACGTCGCCTACATCCCGTCGGACAAGATCATCGGACTCTCGAAGATCGCGCGCGTCGTCGACATCTACGCCCGGCGGCTGCAGGTGCAGGAGCGGCTCACGATGCAGATCGCCGAGGCGCTCGAGGAGGTCATGCAGCCCAAGGGCGTGGGCGTGGTCATCGAGGCCTCGCACCTGTGCATGATGATGCGGGGGGTCGAGAAGCAGAACTCGCGCACCGTCACGTCGTGCCTGCGCGGCCTGTTCCGCAAGGACGAGCGTACGCGCGCGGAGTTCCTCAAGCTCGTCGGCGACAGCGGTCGCTGAGCCCGGGTCGATTTCCGTCGTGACGCTCGGCGCATCCCACGGACCGGCGGCGGCTCGTCGAATCGGACCTACGACCGCGGCATTTCGAGTGGGCTTCGTGCGAGCGCTTGTGGGATAACGAGACCCCACTACGCGCGGGCGGCGAGTCCTCGCACGGACGGGATCCACAGCCCGGATCCGCGTGCGGGCGCCGCCGCGTATCGAGGCGGTGATGTCGTTGCTGGTAGATCTCCAATACCGACTGCTGTGCAGGCTCTGGACGCGCGACCCGAGCGCTGTGCAGACCCAGGGCGCGGAGAAGCTGGACAAGTTCCTGGCGCCGCTGGACCCGTTCTTCAGCGGGCTGGACGGCCTCGACGTGCTCGACTTCGGCTGCGGCGGGGGGCACGAGACGCTGGCGCTGGCGCGCAGCGCGCGCACCGTCGTCGGCCTCGACGTCAACCGGCCCCTGATCGAACAGGCCCGCGCGCGCGCGGAGTCGATGGGCGTCGGCAACGTCGAGTTCACGACCCAGCTCGATCCCGACCGCCGGTTCGACGCCGTGATCTCGCTGGATGCCTTCGAGCACTTCGAGGACCCGGCGGCGATGCTCGCGACGATCCACTCGCAGCTCGAGCCGGGCGGCGTGCTCCTGGCCAGCTTCGGTCCGACGTGGTACCACCCCTACGGCGGGCACCTGTTCTCGGCGTTTCCCTGGGCGCACATCCTGCTCTCGGAGCAGGCGCTGCTGCGCTGGCGCAACCGGTTCCGCGAGCGGCCGGCGACGCGGCTGCGCGAGGGCATGAACGGCTGGTCCATCGCGAAGTTCGAGCGCATGGTGCGGTCGTCGCCGTTCGAGGTCGAGCGCTTCCGATGCGTGCCGATCCGCGCGCTCCGCTGGCTGCACTGCCGCCTGACGCGGGAGCTGGCCACGACCGTCGTCCAGATGAAGCTGAAGAAGTGACCCGCTGGACTGCGGGGTGCCGGGCAATACCGCGTGCCCGGGACTACGGGGTGCCGGACGTCTCAGCGTCGGTCGCGAGGGTGCGAACCTCGGGCCGCGTGGTCGGGACACTGCGGATGGGTATGCGACGGAAGCCGGTCAGGCTCGCCAACAAGACGTTGGGGAAGCTCTGCACGAGGTTGTTGTACTCCTCGATCGTGTCGTGCATGTGGCTCCTGCCGAACGCGAGTTTCTCTTCGATGCCCGTCAGCTCGTCCGCGATGTGGCGGAAGTTCGCGTCCGCGGTCAACTCCGGATAGGCCTCGCGCATCGCGACGATCGTGTCTGTCGCGTTCGCGGACCGTCGGAGCTCGGCGACCACAGCGTGCGTCGCGCGCTCGTGGGTCGCCGCAGCCTCGACGAGCTGGACCAGCTGCGGGACGAGATCGGCGCGCAGCTGCTCGTCTGCCTGGACGTTGCTGTCCGCGGCGCGGATCCGCTGTCGGTACTCAACCATGCGGTTGTAGAGGCTGATGCACTTGGACGGCAGCAGGACCGCCAAGAAGACGAGCAGGCCGACGCCGAGCCCGGGCCAGAACCAGGTCGTCCACCACCCGGCGAGGCTGCCGGCGATCTCGACGCCGACCGGGATCCCGACGCCGAGCCCGATGTCCCCGGCTTGCCGCATCTTGACCTCTTCGGCCTCGCTCTGCTCGTGCCAGGGACCCCGCTGCAGCGGGGTGACCATGAGGGGGACCATCTTGTTGTCGGTCAGCATCAGGCGCTTGGCCGGCGTGACCGCGTGCTCTTCGTCGAGGGAGCGGGTGTGCCACGCGCTGACGGGTGCGGCGATCTGCCTGCGCCGTGACGTGCCGCGGGCCGGGTGGGGTTCGCGCTGCTCGGCGTCGGGGTTGAAGTAGTTGTGTTTGTCGAGCCAGTTGTGCAGCGCATTGTCCCGCCTCGTGGCCTCGTCCACGCCGAGGACCTCGGCGCGGTAGCGAATGAGGCCGCAGGCGCTGACGGGCCCTTCGGCGCGGAGGTAGCGCAGCGTGGTCAGGTGCTCGCGGCCGCCGCGCTGTTCGCTGTGGCTACGCACGAGCGCGCTGTCGACGACGGCCTCCGTCAGGTCCACCTCGATCTCCCGCTGCCCGTCGGTGATCCAGATGGTCGCGCCGCGCTCGGCCTCGAACACCTTGACGTATCGTCCGTCCTTGCCGGTCTCCTTCTCCACGACGACGTGGAACCAGCTGCACAGTCGTTCGATCTTCTCGGAGATCAGCGGCCGAGGGCAGCGGATGTCGCCGGCGATCCACGCGTCGTCGTGGTCACGGACGAGCGGCAGCGGGAGGGTCGGCGACTTCTGCCACTTGTGGTGCGCGCGGTCTTCCCTGGCGGCTTTGCGCCAGAAGCGTATTCCTAGGATCGCGCACGCCAGCGCGCCTGAGCCGAGGAAGTACCAGCGAACAGCCTCTTCTTTTTCAGGTGTTTCGTCATTGCACCAGGCGACGACGTGCGTGCCGATGACGACCAAGGCGAGGCCGGCCGCGATCCACCCATAGACCGCCAGCTGGCTTGCGCGCCTGCGGCCGCGGAGCACTTTGTCGTGGTTCATCCTTGGTCGGCCGCCGACCGCGGCGTGTGCGGCAGCGCGCATCGGCTCCCGCCACAAACGCTACACGTCGCCGATCGTCATGCGCAAGGCGTCGCTCAGCGCGCCTACGCCCGGGCCGAAGGCGCCGGCCGGATCGACGACGCACCACTGCGCGTAGAGGTCGAGCGCGAGCAGCGCCGGGTTGTTCGGCACGGCGACCGGCAGGCTCGCCGTCCCGGCCACGGAGACCGCGCGCAGCGCCGTCGCGCCGGGTAGCTGCGGGTAGACGGTGCAGCCGTTGCCGACCGCGACGTCGAGCCGCGCCGTCGACAGCAGCGCGACGCCGACGCTGCCGGCGAGGCCGCCCGCGACGTCGATCGAGAAGCTCGAGCCGGTCACCGGGGCGCCGGTGGCTGCGATCGCCGGCGTCGTGCCGCCCGTGCCCGGACAGCCTGCGCCGAGGGTCGCGACGGTCGCAGGCGTGACGGTATTCAGGCCTGTGCCGGTGGCGACGTCGAACACCAGCTCGAAGCCGCCGCCGGGCGTCACGCTGAGCCCGCACGGACCGGCCATGCCCGTCGCGCGACGCCAGCCCCGGGCGCCGAGCGTGACCTCCGGCTGGTTCTGACGGTAGACGTCGAGCAGCAGCTCGAAGTCGCCGGCGGCGTAGCCTAGGGCCGGGCTCGTAGCCACGTCGTAGAGGCTCTGCACCTGCGCGTCCGAGAACGGCTCCGACCAGATCACGACGTCGTCAACGTCGCCGGGGAAGAACTGGATGGTCGACGGGAAGTTCGCGGACCTGCCGACGACGACTTCGCCGCTGCCGGTGTTGACGGCGCGGGTGCCCGAGTTGCTGTAGGCGAACGCGCCGTCGACGAACAGGCGGACGTCGCCGAGGATCGCGCCGCCCGCGGGCAGCACGGCGGTCATCATGTGCCACTGGCCGTCGTTGAGGTTGGACGCGCCCGAGCCGATGGTGCGGCCCGCGCCGACGCCGAGCTCGAAGACACCGCCGTTCTGG
>JBERSB010000082.1:0-2949 GCA_041236755.1 Luminiphilus sp.
ACTACGGACGCATCGTCAACATCGCGTCGATCGCCGGCAAGGAGGGCAACCCCAAGCTCGGGCCGTACTCCGCCTCCAAGGCCGCGGTCATCGGTATGACCAAGTCGCTCGGCAAGGAGGTCGCCGACACCGGCATCCGGATCAACTCGATCGCCCCGGCCGTGATCCAGACGCCGATGCTCGACCAGGTCAACCAGGAGACCATCGACTACATGGTCAGCAAGATCCCGGTCGGCCGCACCGGCAAGACCGAGGAGGTCGCGGCGCTGGTGCACTACCTCGCCAGCGAGGAGTGCGGCTTCGCGACCGGCGCGTGCTTCGACATCTCCGGCGGCCGCGCGACCTACTGAGCAGCCGCCTGCCGCCCCGCCGGCGCGTTCGCCCCTCGCGCTCCTGCCGCCGTGTCCTAAGATCCGGGCGTGGACTCGTACGGCTACAACCCCACGCTGCTCCGGATCTGGAAGCTCCTGACCAGCAGCTTCTCGCTTGGCACGTGGTTCGGCGTCCACGTGCGCATGTACTGGATGGCGCTCTGGCTGATGCCGCTGATCTTCTTCAGCAGGCTCGCCGGGCTCGGGCCGGGCTTCGCGCTGCTGCTGTCGGCGACCTACTTCGTCTGCCTTTTCCTGATCGTCTGGACGCACGAGATGGGCCACATCGCGTGCGGGTGGCGCTACCGGATCCGCTCCGACGAGATCACGCTGGGTCCGCTCGGCGGCGTCGCGCACATGAACTCCGGCGCGGGCAGCCCCAAGGAGGAGCTCTGGATCTCGCTGGCCGGTCCCGCCGTGCACCTCGCGTGGCTCGCCGTGTTCCAGCCGATCGAGTGGTTCGTGCCGGGCGCGACGGCGGACACGTGGTTCGGCTGGAGCGTCTGGTACCTCAACGTCACCAACCTGACGCTGATGCTGTTCAACCTGCTGCCGATCTACCCGCTGGACGGCGGCCGGGTGCTGCGGGCGCTGCTCGCGATGCGGCTGCACCCCAACCTCGCCACCCTGTGGGCGACCAACGTCGGCGTCGTCGGCGGCGCGCTGCTCGTCGTCGGCTCGTTCACGCAGGTCGGCGTCGCGAGCTCGATCGGCTTCGTCATCGGGCTGATGTGCATCTTCAGCTCGCTCGACGAGAAGCGGCGCGCCCGCCACGTGCTGGTCTACCAGCAGGCGCAGCGGCGCGACCCGTGGGAGCAGGACCCCGACGCGTGGAAGCGCGGCGGCGCGGCCACGGCCGACGAGCGGAAGCCCGGCTGGTTCGCGCAGCGGCGGCAGGCGCGCGCCGAGCAGAAGACGCAGCAGCGCGCGGCGGCCGATCGCGCGCTCGACGCGCAGGTCGACGCCGTGCTCACCCGCGTCAGCGAGGTGGGCATGAGCGGCCTGACCGACAAGGAGAAGGCCGTGCTCAAGCGCGCGAGCGAGCGGCACCGAGGCGCTGGCTGAGCGCTCAGAGCGAGACGCCGAGGTCGCCGCGCGTCAGCTGGAAGCGCACGTTCCCAGCAGCGGACGACCGCGGCCGGTAGCGGCGCGAGAGCGTCTCCTGGACGCGCTCGACGAGACCCGCCGCACACGACGCGAGGTCGGCGTCGGCGGCAGCGCCGATCTGCAGCATCGGGATCATCGGGTGCGCCTGCAGCGGTCCTGCGCCCACGAGCGCGACCATCAGCTCCGCGCCCGTGCCGCCGAGGCCCGTGACGGTCTCGCTGCGGTCCGCCGTCGGCGCGCGCATCACGTGCAGGCCGGCGCGCTCGCAGAACTGCCCGTAGGCCAACGACGCGCGCGGCTCGCCCGTGAACAGCGCGTCGCAGAACGAGCTCGTCTGCAACAGCGCGTCGTTCTCGGCGACGACGACGCGCGCCCCGGCGGCGACCGCGCCGGCGCAGAACGCCGCGAGCGTCGCAGCCTCGCCGTCGTCGACGCCGCCGCTGGACAGCACCGCGAGCCGCAGGTCCGCAGCCGTCGCCCGCACAGCCTCAGGAGCCGCGGCCGCGGCCAGCTGCTCCTCGACCCAGGTGTGGATCCGCGCGCGCACCTTCTCGATGCCGCCGTCGAGCTGCACGCTCGCGTAGCCGAAGCTGCCGGTGTCCTGGCCGCGGGCCTCGAGCCACCCACGGACGGCGTCGTTGTGGATCTTCTCGCAGCCGTGCTCGAGCAGCACCGCGCGCTGCGTGAACGGGTGTTGCAGGTGGCCGAGCAGCGTCTCGAGGTAGAGGTCGTCGGCGTTGGCAGCACCGCAGCCCTCGGTGTGCGCCAACGCGACGAAGCGCGTCATGCCCAGCGGCATCTCGCCGCGCGCGTTCAGGTCGCGCGCGACCAGCTCGGCGACCTGGCCGGAGCAGATGCTGGTCGGCATCACCAGCCCGACCCGGTCCGAGCTCAGGCCGCGCTCGCCCAAGAGCGCGTCGTAGGCGAGCGCGAGCGCCGGCGCTTCGACGGCCGCGCACGGGGCACCGTCGAGCGGCGTCGAAGCGCTCGCCGCGGCGGGCGGCGCGCCGGCGCCGTCCTGCTTCCACTCCCGCCAGATCGAGACCTGCGCGTGCCCCGCCGCTTCGCCCTTGCTGCGCTCGCCGGACGCGACGCGCCGCACCAGCTCGAAGGTCTCGGCGCCGAGCTCGTCCATCGGCATGCCGTCGTTGTAGCGGCCGGCGTTGACGTCCATCTCGGCCGCGAGCATCTCGTAGCGGCCGGTCGTGGTGACGAACTTGAGCGTCGGCACGAACGGAAAGTTGGTGATGGAGCCGTTGCCGGTGATGAACAGGATCAGGTTGCAGCCGCTCGCGACCTGCCCGGCGATCGACTCGAGGTCGTTGCCCGGGCTGTCCATGAAGTAGTAGCCCCCCGCCGGCATCGGCTGGCCGTAGTCCAGCACGTCGTCGAGGCGGACGTCCGGGTGCTTCTTGCGCGCAGCGCCGAGCGACTTCAGGGCGATGTTGTAGAGGCCGCGGTAGTTGTTGCC
>JBERSB010000083.1:0-9405 GCA_041236755.1 Luminiphilus sp.
TCGTCGAACCGGCACCCTGTGAAGCCTGGAGCCGCAATCCGTGGAGACGGCGCGCGCGCCTAGCAAGGGGGCTGTCCCAATATGCCCTTGCACACCGTCCCCGATCAAACCCTGACCGCAGGGGCCAGGTGCATCCGGCTTCAGCGCTGGGGCACCTGCTGCCCAGCATCTCCCAGGTGCCGAGAACGCCGGCACAGCGGAACATACACGCGGCGGGGCCGCCCGAAGGCCGCCCCGCCAGAGCACACCCGGGCATCCCACCCGGATGATGTCGCTACGATCAGAAGACCAGCGTGCAGAGCACGCGGAACGCCGACGACTCGATGTCGTCCGCGAGGAAGTTCTCCGTCGTGCCCGACGCGTACTCGACCTGCCACTTCAGGTTGTGCGCGGCGTAGTAGGCGTTGGCGCCGATCGTGAACTCCGGGCCCTCGATGTCGTCAGCGCCCGGGCGCTCCAAGTTCACGAACCCGTAGCGGGCGACGAAGCCGGGCTGCATGCTGCCCGTCGAGGCGAACGTGTAGGAGACCTGGGCGTAGCCGCCGTCGTCGGTCGTGCCCGCGTTGTCGAACTCGCGGCTCCAGTACTCGGCCTGCGCGGCGAGGCCGTTGCCGAACTTGAGACCACCGAACAGGTTGATCGTCGTGTTGTTGTCGTTGGCGACGCTGCCGTTGTCGGTCGTGATCGTCGCGCCGGTGATCCACTGCATGGAGCCCGAACGCGCGAGGTCCCCTTCCGACCAGTCCTCGCTGTTGCCGGCGAAGCTGCCGATGCTGGCGCCCGCCGTGACCATCACGTCGGTGTCGTCGTTGCCCTGGCCGGGGCCGGCGGCCCCCTGCAGGATCTGCGACGCCGTGTTGCGGGCCGTGCCGCGGTTGGCGACGCCGAAGTGCCAGTTGAAGTGGCCGTCCATGGCCGAGCCCTCGAACAGCACGCCCGTCGCGCGCAGGTTGGCGAACTCGTTGGTCGCCGACGAGCGGGCGACGGTCTCGAAGTCCGTGTCGTTGGCGCTGGTGTCCGCCGAGAGGCCGGAGCGCATCTTCTGCTGGCCGACACGCAGGTTGAGGTTGTCCCGCAGCTGCCAGCCAACCCAGGCGTCGACCAGGTTGTCGGTGCCCTGGCCGCCGCCGTTCGGGTTCATCTGCACGAAGTAGGACGCCTTGCCGTCCATCACCGCGCCGCCGACCCGCAGCCGCGCGTCCGTGCTGAACGCAGAGCCGAAGCTGAAGCTGTCGACCGTGTTGAGCGGGTCGGCCACGGGGTCGTAGTTGAACTCCGTCCACGTGTAGCCGGCCTGGACCTGGCCGCCGACGGTCATCGAGCTGCCGCCGTCCTGCGAGCGGAAGGTGAGGCCGCGGCCGAGCTCGTAGCGAGCGGAGTTCAGGAAGCCGCCGACGCTGGAGCCGCTCTGTGGCAACGTCGAGACCGTGCCCTCGAGCTGCTGGAGGGACTGCTGCTGGAGGGAATGGGAGTTTTGAGCGGCGACCCCGCTCGCGAGCGCGAGCAGCGAAGCCGTGGGGATCAGGGAGCGAGTAACGAGGTTCATCGGATGTGCACCGTGGGATGCCAGCAGGCGCAACGCGGATACGGCGCTCGCGCGCCTGACGCAGGGACTGTCCGAAAGCGCCCCTGCGGACCGTCGCCACCCCAACTCTGGACGGAGGGGACTCCGGGTTTATTGCCGCCCGATCGCCTCATGTCCAGGATTTCCGGGCACCGCAATCGCCCGCGCGAGCCCCTACTGCTCCGCGTCGCGCAACGTCCGAAACCGGCCCAGGAGGCAAAGACGTCGCCAGCCGTACGTGCAGAGGGGCGGCCATGTGGCCGCCCCTCTGCAAGTTCTGCATCCCCAGGGGGATCAGAAGACGAGCGTGAACAGGAGGTCCAGCGCGTTGGTGTCGTCCGTGCCGTCGTCGGTGTTGCGGACCTGGATCTGGGTCTTCAGGTTGTGGTCCGCGTAGTAGGCGTTCGCCCCGACCACGATCTCGGTCAGGTCGTCGGCGAAGTTGTCGCCACCGATCGACGAGAAGCGCGCGACGCCGCCCCACTGGACCGCACCGCTCTTCGCCAGCGTGTAGGACCCTTGCACGGAGAAGCCGTCGTCGGTCGTGCTGGCGTTGTCGAGTTCACGGGTCCAGTAGTCGAACTGGGCCGCGATGCCGCTGCCGGACTTGAAGCCGCCGAAGACGTTGATCGTCGACGAGTCGTCCGCGGCGCCGTTGTCGACCGTGACGGTCGCGCCGGCGATCCACTGCATGTCGCCCGAGCGGGCGAGGTCACCTTCCGACCAGTCTTCGCTGTTGCCGGCGTGGCTGCCGAAGCTGGCACCCGCGGTGATCATCATGTCGGTGTCGTCGTTGCCCTGGCCATCGCCCTGAGCGGTGCCGTCGTTGGCGATACCGAAGTGCCAGTTGAGGCGGCCTTCCATGCCGTTGCCCTCGAGCAGAGCACCGGTCGCGCGGCCGTTCGCGAAGAAGTTCGTCGCGACCGAGCGCGTCGCCGTCTCGAAGTCCGTGTCGTTGGCGCTGGTGTCGGCCGAGAGGCCCGAGCGCATCTTCTGCTGGCCGAAGCGCAGGTTGAGGTTGTCCTGCAGCTGCCAGCCGACCCAGGCGTCGACCAGGTTGTTGGCGTTCTGGCCGCCGTCGTTCGGGTTCATCTGGACGAAGTAGGACGCCTTGCCGTCCATGACCGAGCCGCCCACGCGGAGGCGCGCGTCCGAGCTGAACTGGCTCACTGCGCTGTCGCCCGCGGCGTTTTCAGCCCAGCCGTAGCCGACTTGGACCTGGCCGCCGACGGTCATCGAGCTCCCGCCGTCCTGGGAAGCGAACGTCAGGCCACGACCGAGCTCGTAGCGGGCGGAGTTCAGGAAGCCGCCGATGCTGGAGCCGCTCTGCGGCAGGGTCGAGACCTTGCCTTCGAGCTGTTGGAGGGACTGGGCGTTCTGTGCCGCGACAGCGCTCGCGAATGCGAGCAGCGAGGCAGTCGGGATGATCAGGTTACGAGTAAGGGGGTTCTTCAAGTGTGCACCTTGTCAAGCCAGCAGGAGCAACGGGGCTGTCGTGCGAAGCACGTAGCGCAGGGTGTGTCCGAGAAAGCCCTGCTAACCGCCGTCGCCCAATCTCTGACCGGGATGGACGTCGGTGTTATTGCTGCGGCCGGGGCCGGTGTCCAGTCTTTCTACATCGTTTTTCCCCACATTTTTCCACAGAGTTATCCACACTCAATGTCCGATGCCATCGGACCTAGGGCGCCAGCGTGCGGAGCACGACCAGGGCCGCAGCCGCGCGCTCGCTGGGCACGAACAGGTGGTCGTGGAACGCGCCGGCGACGACGTTGCACGCGATCCCCTCGAGCGCCAGCGCCTGGGCGAACCGGGCCGTCAGGCCGACACAGTCCAGCGAGGTCGTCGCCGCGAGCGTGATCCAGGCCCCCTGCCAGAGCGGCTCGAGCCCTCGCGCCGCCGCCTGCTCGCGCGGCACCACGAGCGTCCAGCCCTCGGGCTCGCGCACGGTCGCCACCGGCTCGAGGCCGTCCCAGGGCGCGTCCGGCCCGAGGCTGACGAACGCATACTCGCCCTCGTGCAGCCGCGGCTCCAGCCCGCTCACCCTTGCCGCGCCTTGTGGCCCTCGACGATCTGCTCGACGACCGCCGGCTCGGCCAGCGTCGAGATGTCTCCGAGCTGGTCGTAGCTGGACTCGGCGACCTTGCGCAGGATGCGGCGCATGATCTTGCCGCTGCGGGTCTTCGGCAGCCCGGGCACGACGTGGACGTGGTCGGGCGTGGCGATCGGGCTGATCGCCTGGCGGACCTGCTTCTTGAGCTCGGCCTCGATCTCCTCAGGGTCCACGCCGTCCGCAGCCTGTCCGGCGATGACGTAGGCGTAGATGCCATGGCCCTTGACCTCGTGCGGGCAGCCGACGACCGCGGCCTCGGCGCAGAAGTCGTGCGCGACCAGCGCCGACTCGATCTCGGCGGTGCCGAGCCGGTGGCCCGACACGTTGAGCACGTCGTCGACGCGGCCGGTGATCCAGTAGTAGCCGTCCTCGTCCCGGCGGCAGCCGTCGCCGGTGAAGTACTTGCCCGGGTACATCGAGAAGTAGGTCTGCCAGAAGCGCTCGTGGTCGTTGTAGATCGTGCGCGCCTGGCCGGGCCAGCTGCCCGTGATGCAGAGGTTGCCGCTCACGCCGTCGCCCTCGAGCACCTGGCCCTGGTCGTCGACCAGCTGCGGCTTCACGCCGGGCAGCGGGAACGTCGCCGAGCCGGGCTTGCACGGCGTCGCGCCCGGCAGCGGCGACATCAGGATGCCGCCGGTCTCGGTCTGCCACCACGTGTCCACGATCGGACAGCGGCCGTCACCGACCACGTCGTGGTACCACTGCCAGACCTCGGGGTTGATCGGCTCCCCCACCGTGCCGAGCACGCGCACGCTCTGGCGGCTGTGCTGCTTGACGGGTTCGTCGCCCAGCCGGATCAGCGCGCGCAGCGCCGTCGGCGCGGTGTAGAAGATGTTCGCCTGGATGTCGTCGCAGACCTGCCAGTAGCGGCTCGCGTCGGGGTAGAGCGGCGTCGACTCGAACACGACGGTGGTCGCGCCGTTGCAGAGCGGGCCGTAGACGATGTAGCTGTGGCCGGTGATCCAGCCGACGTCGGCAGCGCAGAAGTGCACGTCGCCCGGGTGCCAGTCGAACACCAGCTCGTGGGTGTAGGAGGCGTAGACGAGGTAGCCGCCGCTGGTGTGCAGCTGGCCCTTGGGCTTGCCGGTCGACCCCGACGTGTAGAGCACGAACAGCGGGTCCTCGCTGTCCATCCACTCGGCTGGGCAATAGGCCCGCTGCCGCTTCATCTCCGCCTCGAGCCAGCGGTCGCGGCCGGCCCGCATCGACACCTCGACGCCGGTTCGCCGGGCGACCAGCACGGTGTGCACCGCGTCCAGGCCGTCGACGGCGGCGTCCACGGTCTCCTTGAGCGGGATCGTGCGGCCGCCGCGCAGGCCCTCGTCGGCGGTCAGCACGACGCGGCAGTCGGCGTCGACGATGCGGTCACGCAGCGCGTCCGCGGAGAAGCCCGCGAAGACCACGGAGTGCACCGCACCGATGCGCGCGCACGCGAGCATCGCGTAGACCGCCTCGGGCATCATCGGCAGGTAGATGCAGACGCGGTCGCCCTTGTGGACGCCGAACTGTTTGAGCACGTTGGCGAACCGGCAGACCTGCTCGTGCAGCTCCCGGTAGCTGATATGCACGTAGTTGCCGGGCTCGTCCTGGACCCAGATCAGCGCCGTCTGGTCGCCTCTCGACTCCAGGTGCCGATCGACGCAGTTGTAGGCGACGTTGGTCTTGCCGCCGAGGAACCACGCGACCTCGGCGTTCTCGAAGTTCGCATGGCACGTGGCCTCGGGCGCGCGGAACCAGTCGATGCGCTCCGCCTGCTTCGCCCAGAAGGCCGCGGGATCCTTCACCGACTCGTCGTAGAGGCGCTGGTACTGCTCGAACGAGGACACGTGCGCGCCCTGCGCGACGTGCTCCTTCACCGGGACGATCTTGTCTGCCATGGCGAGCGTGCGGCGGAGCCGGGATCAGAGGGTGCGGATCCAGTGCAGCAGCGTGCGCACCGCCGTGCCGCTCGCGCCGCCCTTGTAGTAGTCCTTCGAGACGCCGCCCCAGGCCGCGCCGGCGATGTCGATGTGCGCCCACGGCGTGTCGCCGGCGAAGTAGCTCAAGAACGCGCCGCCGGCCGTCGAGCCGTTGCCGTGCGCGGGCGAGTTGATGTTGGCGAGGTCGGCGAACTTGCTCTTCATCTGGTCCTTGTGGCACTGCCAGAGCGGCAGCTGCCAGAGCGGCTCGTCGGCGGCCTCGCCGGCGTCGATCAGGTCGTCGATCAGCCCCTGGTCGCTGCCCATGACGCCGGCCATCTCGTGCCCCAGCGCGACCACCACGGCGCCGGTCAGGGTGGCGAGGTCGCACATCCGCTCGGGCTTGTAGAACTTCTTCGCGTAGCAGATGGCATCGGCGAGCACGAGCCGGCCCTCGGCGTCGGTGTTGAGCACCTCGATCGTCTGGCCGTCCATCGCGGTGACCACGTCGCCCGGCCGCTGCGCGTCGGCGTCGGGCATGTTCTCGACCGCGGCGATCACGCCGATGATGTTCTTCTTGGGCTTGTAGGCACCCAGCGCGCCCTTGCTGAGCGCGTGGAACAGGCCCATGACCGCGCCGCCCCCGCACATGTCGTAGCGCATCTCGTCCATGCGCGCCGACGGCTTGATGCTGATGCCGCCGCTGTCGAAGGTCAGGCCCTTGCCGATCACGGCGACGTTGCCCTTGGCGCCCGGCGTCTTGTACTCAAACACGATCAGCTTGGCCGGCTGCGCGCTGCCGCGCGAAACGCCCAGCAGAGAGCCCATGCCGAGCTTCTCCATCTGCTTCTCGTCGAGCACCTTGACCGACAGGCGGCCGCCTGCGAGGCGCTTGGCGTGGCGCGCCATCGAGGTCGGCGTCAGCACGTTGGGCGCCTGGTTCTCGAGGTCGCGCGCGAACGCCGCGCCCTCTGCCGAGACGGCCCCGAGCTTGAGGCCGCGCGCGAACTCGCGATCGTCGCTCGCCGAGAGGCCGGCGGCTGCCACTGCGCACTTCTGGGCGCTGCGCTTCTCCGGCTTCTTCTGCCGCGGCGCCTCGTAGCGATAGGCGCCGAGCACGAGCCCTTCGGCGACCGCCATGCCCGCCTGCAGCGGCTTGCTCTTCTTGACCAAAGCGGCGGGCACGACCAGCCGCGGCTCGGCGATGCCCAGCTCCTCGGCGCGCGCCTGCGCCAGCGCCGCACCGCGGCGCAGCTGCTCGGTCGTGACGTCCTGCGCCTTGCCCATACCGACGACCCCGAGCCGCTTGCAGCCGCTGCCCTTGGGCTGGTGGAACACGCCGACCGCTCGGCACGAGGTCTTGAGGTCGCCGGTCGCCTTGGCGGCCTTCAGCGGCGCGGCGAGCGCGTCGCCGGCGTCGCAGCGGCCGTCGGGAGCGAGGACAAACACAGCGTCACCGCGGCTCGCGGCCGCGCACGTCACAGAGCGGATCTTCATCGGGGCTGTGTTGTAGTCGGAGCGCCGACCTCAGGCCAACGCCGAAGGCACGGCCGACTCCGCCGCCGACGCGCGCGCCGGCGCGCCTACGCGCCGCCCGGCTTCGGCAGGTCGCCCACCCAGCGCTCGCCCTGCTCGTCGCGCAGCTTCTCGCGCTTCCAGATCGGCACCTCGTGCTTGAGCCGGTCCATCAGGAAGCGGCACGCGTCGAAGGCCGGGCCGCGGTGCGGCGAGGCGACCACGACGACCACGGAGGCTTCGCCGACCGGCACCTGGCCGAGCCGGTGCACGACGCGGGCGCGGGTTATCGGGAAGCGCTTGACGGCCTCCTCGAACAGCTGGCACATCACCCGCTGCGCCATCTCGGTGTAGGTCTCGTAGCTGAGCGAGAGCACCTCGGCGCCCTCGTTGTGGTCGCGGGTCGTGCCTGAGAACGTGACCACCGCGCCGTCGCGGTCGGTGCGGCACTCGGCCTCGAGCCCCCGGGGATCGATCGGGCCTTCGGTGAGATCGAACCGGTAGAGGTCGTCACCGCCGCCACCGCCGCTGATCGGCGGGATGAAGGCGACCTCGTCACCGTCGGCGAGCACCGAGTCGGCGTGCGCGTAGTCGCGGTTGACGGCGTAGGCGACCGGGACGCGAAGCAGAGCAGGGGTCGCCTCGCCCAGCTTCTCCCGCAGCGCACCCACTGTGGTGCCCGGCTCGAGCTCGACCCGCAGCTCCTCCGTGCCAAGGGCTTCGCGCACGGCGGCGAAGCAGCGGAGGGTGACCTGGATCGGCGCGCCGGAATCGGACATCCAGACATTCTGCCGGGCCGCTATGCGCCGGCGCCACGTCTGCGCTAGATTCCTTGGAGCGTCCATGCGCCCTGTGCCCCCGCCCCGGGGACGACGAAGGGCGCCTCCGATCCTTGCCGTCATGCGTGCCATCCACTTCACATCGCTCTTCGTAGGCCTCGCCGCCGTGCTGCCCGCTCAGTGGGTCCAACAGACGCCGACGCTCTCGCCGCCGCCGCGACGCTCGGGCGCGGCGACGTTCGACCCGGTCTCCAACCGCGTCTACATCTACGGCGGCATGACCGCGTCGCCGAGCCAGTCGACCGACGAGATGTGGGCCTACAACGGCCAGTGGACGCAGCTGACCCCGACCGGCGCGACGCCCAGGTGGGGTCACCAGATGGTGACCAACACCACCACCAACCGCCTGATCACGTTCGGCGGTCGCTCGCCGCTGATCACCAGCCTCGCGAACGACACCCTCGAGTGGAGCGGCAGCTCGTGGCAGACCATCGCCACGGCCAACGCGCCGAGCCCGCGCTTCCTCTACGGCATGGTCTACGACTCGGCGCGCGACGTCGTCGTGCTGTTCGGCGGCCGCGACGGCTTCGCGCCCAACAACGAGACCTGGGAGTTCGACGGCACCGACTGGACGCAGGTCGTGACCACCGACGCGCCGGCGCCACGCGAGGAGATGGGCATGGTCTACGACAAGTCGCTCAACCGGGTCGTGCTGTTCGGCGGCTGCGACGAGAGCACCCAGACCATCTACGGCGACACGTGGTGGTACAACGGCTTCAGCTGGCTCGACGTGAGCCCGGCGAACAGCCCGTCGCCGCGCTTCCGCGGCAGCATGGTCTACGACAGCAACCGCTCCCGGACCATCTACTACGGCGGCTTCGACGGCAGCTCGATCCTCCGCGAGTCGCTCGAGTACACCGGCGGCGACTGGGTCACGACCGGCACCACCGGACCGGCGAACGCCACCGAGGCCTTCGCGGCCTACACGCCGGTCACGCAGAAGATGGTGACCTACGGCGGCTTCGGCGGCTCGTTCAGCAGCGACACGTGGCAATACACGGGCAACGCCAACGGCGTGTTCTCGCTGTTCGGCGCGCCCTGCGACACCGCAGCCGGGACGCCCGTGCTCACGGCCACGGTCCCGAACATCGGCACGACGCTGAGCGTCCAGGCGAGCAACCTCGGCGCCAACGCCGGCGTCATCTGGGTCGAGGGCCTCTCCGCCAACGAGTACAACGGCCTGCCGCTGCCCTTCGACCTCGGCCTGATCAGCCTGCCCGGGTGCGGCCTGCTCGCGAGCCCCGAGGAGGTCACCCTGACCCTCGCGACCGCCGGCGCCGCGGGTACGAGCATCGTGCTGCCGTTCAACCTCTCGCTGATCGGGACGTCGATCTACGTCCAGGGCCTCGTCTTCGACCTCGCGCCGTCCCTGATCTTCCAGGGCGCGACGCAGGGCGGCCGCGCGCTCATCGGGCAGTAGCGTCCGGGCGCCGCTCGGCGGCGATTGGTTGCCAAGCCTTACTGCGGGGCTCAGCTGAG
>JBERSB010000084.1:0-2566 GCA_041236755.1 Luminiphilus sp.
CGCCGGTCAGCTCGGGCGACTTCAGCACCGGATCGGCGATGATCGCGATCAGGTAGCGGCCGAGGTCGGTGACGCGCAGCGCCTTCTTGTCGCGGCGGATGTAGCCGCGTGACAGCAGCGTCTCGACGATCGACGCGCGGGTCGCCGGCGTGCCGATCCCGCGGCCCTTCATCGCCTCTTTCAGCTGCTCGTCGTCGACCAGCTTGCCGCACGTCTCCATCGCCGCGAGCAGCGTGTTCTCGGTGTAGGGGCGCGGCGGCTTGGTCTTGCCCTCGTGCAGCTCGGGCGCGTGCGGACCGCGCTCCCCCTCCTCGAGCGGCGGCAGCTCCTGCTTGTCGTCGTCGGCCTCGGCAGCCTGCTTGCGGCCGCGCGGTTTGGCCTTCTTGGCCTCCTTGGGCTCGAGCTCGCTCCAGCCGGGATCGGTGACGACCACGCCGCGCGCGCGGAACGGCACGCCGTTGGCTTCCGCGTGGGCCGTGGTCACGTCCTGCAGGCGCGGGCCCAGGAACGCCTGCACGAGCCGCGTCGCGACCGCGTCGTAGACCGCCTTGTGGTCGCCCGAAAGCGACTCGACCCGGCCGGTCGGCACGATCGCGTGGTGGTCGGTGACCTTGCCGTCGTCGAAGACGCGCTTGCTGCGCGCCCGCGGACCTCGCTCGCCTTCGGCACCTGCAGCGACGTAGGCCGCCAGCAGCGCGAGCGCGTCCGGGCTCCACTTGCGCAGCGCGGCGAGCGTGGTGCGGATCTGGTCGACCATGTCGAGCGAGAGGTGCCGGCTGTCGGTCCGCGGGTAGGTCAGCAGCTTCTTCTCGTAGAGCTCCTGGGCGACGGCGAGCGTGCGCGACGCGGACAGGCCGGGGCGCAGGTTCATGTCGCGCTGGAGCTGCGTCAGGTCGTAGAGGAGCGGCGGCACCAGCGACTCCTGCTTCTGCTCGACGCGCGTGACGCAGAGGTCCTCGCCGGTGACCCTCTCGAGCAGCTCTTGGGCGGGCGCCGCCTCGCGGAACCGGTCCCCGGTGTACTTGAACAGCGCCTCGCGGTAGCGGGTCCGGAGCTCCCAGAACGGCCGCGCATCGAACACGCGGATCTCGTCGTCGCGCTCCGCGATCAGCGCCAGCACGGGCGTCTGCACGCGACCGAGGCTCCAGAGCACGCCGCCGCCGCCGTAGCGCACGGTGTAGGCGCGGGTCGCGTTCAGCCCGACGATCCAGTCGGCCTCGCTGCGCGAACGCGCCGCGGCGTGCAGGTTCTCGTAGTCCAAGCCGTCCTTCAGCCGCTCGAAGCCCTGCTTGATCGCCTGCTCGGTCAGCGAGCTGAGCCACAGCCGCTTGTGCGGCCGCCCGGGGCAGCCCGCGTATTCCAGGATGTAGCGGAAGATCAGCTCGCCCTCGCGGCCGGCGTCCGTCGCGCAGACCAGCTCGTCAGCCTCGCGGCACAGCTCGGCCACGCGGTCGAGCTGGGCCTTACGGTCACCGCCCTCGTCGACCGGCTTGAGCTCGAACTGTGCGGGCACGAACGGCAGGCGTTCGAGCGACCAGCGCTTCAGCGCCGGGTCGTATTCGTCCGGCGTCTTCAGGGTCGCGAGGTGGCCGAGCGCCCACGTGATCTTCCAGCCGTTGCCCTCGAGGAACCCCTCCCGGCGCTGGCCGGCGCCGAGCACCTTGGCGAGGTCCCGCGCGACCGAGGGCTTCTCCGCGACGACGACGTTGACCAACCGCGCCCCCTTCTACTGCCAGCGGAACCAGCGCATGGCCAGGGTGAAGCACAGCAGGCCCGCGACCGCGAGCGCGACCAACGGCTGCCAGACGTCGAGCAACGTGCCCGGCTCGAGCATGACGTCGCGCAGCGCGCGGTTGACGTGCGTGAGCGGCATGCTCTCTGCCGCCCAGCGCATCGGGCCTTCGAGCCCCTCGTTCGCGAAGAAGGTGCCGCCGAGAATCCACATCGGCAGCTGCACCGCGTTCATCAGCCCGCCGATGGTCTCGGTCGTCCGGGCCCGGCACGCGAGCAGGCAGCCGATCGCCGTGAACACCCAGCCGCCGACCACGATCAACGCCAGCGCCGCGAGCAGGCTGCCGCGGAACGGCACCCCCCACAGGAACACGCCGAACGCCATGATCGCGAACGCCTCGGGGATCACGAGGATCGAGCGACCGAGCAGGTAGCCGGCGAGGAACTCCGAGCGCTTCATCGGCGTCACGAAGATGCGGCGCAGCAGGTTGCCGACGCGCATCTGCACGAGGTTGAAGCCGACGCCCCACATGCCCGCGCCGAGCAGGTTGAGCCCGATCAGGCCAGGGATCAGGAAGTCGATGTAGCGCGAACCCGGGCGGTCCTCGACCTCGTGTGCCGGCCGCACGTAGTCCGCGTCGCCCGAGTAGGCCTCGCGGAGCCGGCGCTCGACCAGCAGCCGCGCCAACATCGCCTCCGGGCGCGTCGGGTCGCTGCGCAGCACCTCGTCGCCGTCGACCTCGCTCCAGCGCACCGTCAGCGCGACGCGGCCGCGGCCGAGCGCGCGGTCGGCGTCCTCGGCGGACAGCCACTCGACGTCGAGCAGCGGCTCGTC
>JBERSB010000085.1:0-2130 GCA_041236755.1 Luminiphilus sp.
GGGCGCCGTCACCGGCCACAGGCGCGTGGTGACCCGGCCCAGCGCGACCTGCAGCTCCGGCGTGCGCGCCAGCGCGCGCCAGAACACCTTCAGGCGCTGGCGCGAGATCGAGGCGGCCTCGGGCAGCCCGCGCAGCTCGTCGACGACCTCGGCGAACACGACGCGCGCAGCGGTCTCGTCGGCTGCGCGCAGGCGACCGGCGACGGCCTGCACCAGCGGGAAGCCGTAGGTGCCGTCCGGCCAGCGCTGCGCCATGCGCAGCTCGCCCTCGCGGTCCCCGATGGGCGCGCGCAGCAGCAGATCGGCGCAGAGCAGCAGGTCTGCTGCGCCGAGCGGTTCGGGCATGCGGTTCAGCGCCTCGTAGGGCAACGACGACAGCCGCCCCTCGAGCGGCCCTGCAGCGATGGCCTCGCGGAGCGCCGCCACGAGGTCGACGCGCCGCGCCGACTTCATCAGCGCCTGCGTGGCGACCTCGAGCAGCTCCTCTCGCTCGGGGCGCTGCGCGTCGGGCCCCTGCCAGAAGCGCCACAGCGTCGCCGTGGTCGGCGCCGGCTGGCACGCGGCGGCCCACTGCAGCAGCTCCCCCGCCTGCTCGAAGTCGTCGCTCGCGAACGCCGCGTCGACCAGCGCCGCTGCCTGCGCAGCGGTCAGCTCGCGCGCGTACGACCGGCACCGGCGCACGAACGCCGCGTCGCGCTTCGGCGCGCTCGTGGCCAGCGCCTCGAGCTCCCGGCGATCGCCACGCGCGACGAGCTGGAGGCGCAGCACGTCGAGCAGCTCCTGGTGCTGCTCCTGCTGCTCGACGGGCACTTCGCGCGCGGCTTGGCGCTGCAGCGCTTCGAGCAGCAGCTCGTGCACGAACGGCTCGTCGCGACGACCCAAGCGGTCCAGCAGGTCGCGCCACGCGGCGCTGCCTACGACCAGCGGCCACACCCGCTGCACGGCCGCGGCGTCGCCGCCGTGCACGACCGCCGCCACGAGGTACAGGGGCGTCAAGCGGTCCGCCTGCTCGACGTCGGCGAGCAGCGCTATGACGGCGCGCTGCACGTCCGGCTCCAGCTGCGCCCGCCGCGTGAGCGCCTGCGCTACGTCGGAGACCACTTCGGGCGTGCTGCCGAGCCAGCGCACTATGAAGCCCGGCGGCACCTGGTCGGCCGCGCGGGCGAGGATGCGTCGGATGCGGGCGATCGACTCGCCGTCGGTCGCGGCTTCGAGCACTTCTGCGTCGAGCGCGCGCGCGGCCAGCAGCGCCTCGAAGGCCTGGTCCCGCTGCTCGGGGCCATCCCCTTCGCGGAGCACCTTCAGCACCCGCTGGACCCGCGCGGGCCGGTCGATCAGCGCGGCGCCGAACGCGAGCCACGAAGGGTCGAGCGGCACCCGGCCGTCGAGCGCGGCTGCGAGCCGCTCGTCCACGAGCTCGGGCCGCGTGTCGTGCACGTGGCGCAACAGCTGGTGCGCGACCGACGGCGGCAGCGTCACCGCGAGCCCGAGCAGGCTCTTGGTGCCGCGCTGCGAGAGGCGGTCCAGCAGCGGCGTCAGCGACTCGACGGCGACCTCGCCGCGGGTCAGCGCGGCGTGCACGCGCCCGATCAGGCGATCGGCGACCTCGGGCGGCGTGTACGAGCACGCGAAGTAGAACCCGTCCCCAGGCGGTTCGGCCGCGAGCGACTCCACCAAGAGCGCGGCCGCGTCGCGGTCGAGCGGCTCGGTGTGGGCCGCGAGCGCGAGCAGGCGATGGTCGTAGGTACGGCCCGGCCGCGCCTGCGCCTGGCTGCGGACCCAGCCGAGCGCGGCGGGCCGCGGCGCCCGCGCCAGCTCTTCGAGCATGCGCCGCGCGGCGCGCGGGTACAGGTCGAGGCCCCGGAAGAGCGCCTCGGGCAGCTCGGCCCACTCGGGCCGCACGATCGCCGCGACCGCGCGCGCTTCCTGCTCGCGGGCGCCACCGAGCAGCCGCAGCGCTGCGGGCACCGTCAGCTCACCGCGGTCGACCAGGGCCGAGAGCTGCAGGCAGGCCCGCCGCGCGTCGTAGCCCTCGCCCTGCTGCGAGAGGGCCAGCGAAGCCGCCAGCGACATCGCCGGCAGCAGCCGGAGCGTGGATCGGATCATGACAGCTCCCTCGGGATGGCGTCG
>JBERSB010000086.1:0-2815 GCA_041236755.1 Luminiphilus sp.
CCACCTCCTGCGGGGCTCAGCACGCCGAATCGACCGACGAAGCCGAACGCCGCGTCCTTGAAGTGCACGCAGTAGCTGCCGCTGGCGTCCGGGTTGACCTGGAGCCCCGAGGGCACGCAGAACAGGAACGACGCGTAGACGTCATCGGTCGCGCTGAGCGCCGGGAACGACAGGTTGACGTCCTCGCCCGAGCCCGAGCTGAACTCGAGCGTCGCGCGGTTGCCGTCGGAGACGATGACTTTGTTGCCGGCGCCACTGTGCGCGCTCCAGCCGTTGGCTGTCAGCGCGCCCACGTAGCCGAAGCTGTCCGTGGCGTACACCTGTGCGGAGGCCGTCGTGGCGAGGGCGAGCCCGCCGGCGAGGAGGAGGATTTTGTTCATGACAAGTAGGGGGACAAGAGCTTGCGCAAGGACCGGGCCGCCTTGGAGCCGAGCGCTCCGGGCTGCCGCATAGACGCCATCCTAACAAACGATGCGCGGCCCGCGTGGCGCGGGGCCGTCGCAAACTTGTTGGCTGCGTGCTCGCGCCGACGAGGAGCTCCATTGCGCGCACGCTGGAGGAGCCGCGCATTGCGGCAGACCGCACAAGCCAGCCGGCGTCGCGTGCGATCTCCGCCGGCGTCCGCCGCTGCTGCGTCTCGGATGGTGCCCGGACGATCAGCGGAGCAGGTCTTGCACCCCTTCCCAGATGATGTCGGTCATCACCGCGTAGCCGGCGTCGTTGCAGTGGCCGCACGACGCCTTGTGCGCGTCCAGGCGATCCGGGCCGACCCTCGACAGGTAGACAGGCTCGATGTCCACGAGGCGCACCGCGCGCTCGTTCGCGACGGCCCTCAGGAACGGCGACGCCGGCGCCGGCATCGGATAGGTCAGCAGCACCGGCTCAGCGCCCGCGTTGCGGACGGCGCCTATGATGCGACCGAGGTGCGCGCGCAGCACACGCGGCGCTTTCGCATCGTCCTCCGAAGCCGAGAACTCGCCCGTCACCGCGGCGGCCTGCTGCTCGAGACGTGCACGGACCGCCTCTGTGCAGCTGTAGCTGTCCAAGGCGGTCCGGATCTCCTGCGCAAAGCCCTGTTGGATCATTCTGCGCATGCGGCCCATGACCCACTCGTGATCGTTGGTCGCGACGTAGCCGTCGAACAGGCAGGTCGCCGCATCTCGTTCGCGGTGCAGGCCGCGCATCAGGATCTTCCACTTGCGGCTGAAGACGTAGCTCCGCGGAAGCAGTTCGATCGCGCGGTCGACGCTCTCCAGCGCGTCTGCGTGCGCATCCAGCCGGAACTGCGCCGCCGACAGGGCCAACCACGCCGCGCCGTCTCTGGGGTATTCGTCGAGAAACGGCGGGACGACCTCCATCGTCTCCTCCGAAAGCGTCGACATGCGGAGCGCATCGATCAAGGCGCGGCCGACGTGGTAGTTCTCGTGGGCTCCCCACTCGCTGCGCAGCCAGTCGAGGTGCCGCACAGCGTCGTCCCGACGACCGATCCGCGTGCCGAGCACGACGAGCTTGCTGCGCGCCGTCGGGTCGTTCGGACCGGACTCCAGCACGCGCTGCCAGAGCTCGTAGGCACGCTCGGGCTGCTGCACCGCTTGCGCCGCGACGCGCAGCGCCTTGTGCTCGTCGGTCTGGGGCCAGAAGACCTTTTGCCCTTTGTAGGGGATCGAGTTGTCCGTTTCGTAGACCTGCCACGCGGGGCCCGTCATGGCGCGGGGCGCGGCGATCGCCGGCGACGGCGCGATGGCCCCCAGTCCCCAGGCGACGAGCCTCGGGATGCGCCAGCGGAACCGGTAGGCGGTCTTGTCGACGTCGGCGGCGGATTCAGGCAGCTCGTCAGGCGCCGACCAAAAATCGTTCTGGCCGACGAGGACCGCGACGAGCCTGGGCTTGTACGCCTCTAGCTGACTCGACAAGCGGCTGAGCACATCGCGCGAGTTCTGGCCGGACTGGCCGCAGTTGACGACCGTCCAATCGCGGTCCGTCCGCTCCGTCAGCATCGCGCCGAGCCGCGCCGGGTAGCTGAACCGTGTGCGGTCGGACGCGCCCATGCCGTCGGTCCACGAGTCGCCGACGCAGAGCATGACGTCGTGGCCTACGGGGACCTCGGGGATCGACTTCAGGTTGGCGCGCCAGGCGACGAACGCTCCGACCTGCATCAAGCCTTCCAGCAGCAGCAGCGTCACCAGCGCGCTCAGCGACAACAGCAAGACGCGCTTCCGTGTGCACGGGTCTCGGATTTCCTTCATCGTCGGTCCGCCGATGTTATCAGAGTAACCCGGTTCGGTGTGCGTGGCCCGATTAGGCGAGGCGGACTGCTGACGCCGAGGCCGCACAGCGGCGCGAAGCGCTCGTCGCAAGGGTGCAACACGGCAAGAACGACGCGCGCAACCCCGCCCCCCCCCCCGCTTGGTAGCCATTGCATGGGCGGCTACCTTGGGGCACCGCACCACGACGCAACACCGGAGCATCACCATGAGATCCACCGTCTCCGCCATCCTCGCCCTCTCGACCACGGCCGCGCTGTCCGCGCAGACATCGGCGGCCTTCCTGGTCCACCACGCGTTCCTGCCGCCCACAAACGTGGTCTACGTGAACTCTGGCTCCACCGGGGCCGTCAACGACGGCACGCCTTCGGGCAGCGTCAACCTCGCTGCCGGCCCGAACGGCCTCGCCGTGGCGCTCGGTGGCGCTGCGGGTGACGAGATCCTCGTGGGCCCGTCGCCCGTGACCGGCGCGCTCGAGCGGACGGTGTCCGTGTGGGCCAAGACCACGGCGCAGTCCGGAATCGTCACGCCGCTGACGCTCGGCACCAACG
>JBERSB010000087.1:0-2642 GCA_041236755.1 Luminiphilus sp.
GACCATGCGGCGCCGGTCCTCGGCGTCTCGGGTGGCCATCGAGGCGACGGCGAACGCGCTGGCGCCGCCGCCGAACTCCAGGCGGAGCTCGGGCCCGGGGAAGGTCTCGAAGCGACGGAGCTCGGCGCGCGCCCGCGCGGCGAGGTCGTGAAGGTGCGAAGGGATGCTTCGCCGTTCGTGATCGGTCAAGGTCATCGGATGCGGTCGCATCCGGAGCGGCGGGTCGTCCGCCGCACGAGCTGGGTTCGCCGGGCGGGTGCCCGCGCGCATCGGCGCGGCCTCCGAGGCCGCACCAAGCCACCTTGCCGCTCGCCGGCAGGTTGGCCGTCCGGCGAGCCGGACTGTCCAGATGCTGAAATCAGCATAGCACGCTCGGTAACCGGATGCAAGCGATCGCGTGCGGGCGTGGACAATGTCTGCGAGAGAAGTTAGCGTGTGCGAAAACAGCGACCGCGCCCCGAAGACCATGGCCCGCCCCAAGAAGCCCGAGACCCTCGCCACCATCTCCGTTCGCCTGCAGCCCGGTCTGCTCGACGCCGTCGACCAGTGCGCCGAGAAGCTTCGGAAGGAGGTGCCGTTGCTGCAGGTGACGCGCACCGACGCGGTGCGCTACCTGATCCAGCTCGGCGTCGAGGAGTTCGAGCGCGCGCAGAAGAAGAAGCGGCGGGGGCGCTGACGGGCCGCGCGACGAGCGGTGGCCAGGTGATCCCAACCGCGCTGCGGCGCGATTGGGTGCTGGGCCGCGCTGGCGGTAGGGTGCTGGCAGGTTCCCCTTCCCCTTCCCGCGACCTCAGGGTCCCCAGAAGCCGCCGCCGTTCGGCGTGCAGCGCGGCCTGTGTGCCGTGTTCGTCGTGACGACCGTCGGCATCAGTCTCGGCGCGCTGGTCGCGAGGCCCGAGCCCACGGACGCCGCTCCCTTCGGCGTCTTGGATCCGGTGCTGTGGGTCTTCGCGCCTGCGGCGATGGTGTTGGCGCTGGCGCTCCGGGTGCTGCTGGCGCGCCGTGCGGACGCCGCCGAGGGGGAGAAGCGAGCGCTCGCGAGGTTCCAGTCGCGGTTGGCGCCGATCGCGCTGCTCGAGGGTGCTGCCCTGATGGCGGCGATCAACTACTTCCTCGGCGCAGCAGACGTGCCGTCGCTGGTGTTCATGGGAGCGCTGCCGGCGCTGATGATCCTGCCTTTCCGCTGAGCGACCCAGACGTCGACGAGCCGCAGGGCTGAGGCTCAGCGCAGCGCGGCCGACTGGAACAGCTCGACCGTCAGCTGCGGGACCTCGCCGATCGGCGCCTCGAAGCTGCCCCGCACGTGGCCTGCTGCGGTGACCGACGACGGGCGCGCGAGCGCGACGCGCTGGCCGTTGCTGGCAAAGACGAAGCCGTCCTGCTCCATGCGTCCGTCGGCGACGATTTCGATGCGGCGCAGCTTGTAGCCGCAGTCCGGCACCCTCGCCGCGATCGCGGTCAGGTCGAACGCGACGTCGTCGCGCAGCGCGAGCTGGATCCACTGCTCGGTGGCGTCCGCCGTGACGTGAGCGTCCAACTGACGCTCGAGGCCCTTCGCGAGACCGAAGAGCTCGTCGTTTCAGGTTCAGCCGTAGAGGATCAGCCGCAGGCTGGTCTGCGACGCGAATGGCGGCGTCGCGCTCGGCGGCGCGTGGCAGGCGCCTGCGAGCGTCGCCAGCAGCGTGAGGGTGGCCAGGGCCTTGGTCTTCATGGTCACGGTCAGAAGCGCCAGCCGATGCCCGCCAACAGGCGGAAGTCGACGTCGGGCTGGAGCTCGTTGACGTCCTGGTATACCGGCACCTCGAGGGTCATGACCACGTCGAGGTCGGGGGTCGGGTGCCAGGTCGCGCCGGCGCGCAGCGCCAGCTCTTCTCGGCCGAAGCCCAGGAGCGCTGCACCAACCTGCCGCGCGCGGCCCTCACGGCGGTAGCGCACGCCGACTTTGGTGCTGACGGTCGGCCCGGGGTACTGCGTCATCAGCGCGCGGTAGCCCACGGTCAGCGTCGCCGAGAACACGTCGCCCGCCTCGAACTGTTGGCTGCCCTCGGTGGGGGAGAAGTAGAGCGCGTTCGCGTCGAAGCGTAGCCGGTCGAGCTCGAGCGTGCTGGCGACGCTCGCGAACGGGTCCCACGAGCCCGAGCCGGCCTGCAGGTTGGCGGGCAGCAGCGCGCCGCCTTCGCGCTCGTCGGTCGCGCCCGTCGGCATCTGGACGCCGGCCAACACCGAGGTCGCCCAGGCACCGCGGTCCCAGACCTCGTGGTGCACGCGCTGGCGCACCGTCAGGGAGACGTCGCCGAGGTCGACGTGGTCGGTGTCGGTGCGGTTCGGCGGCGCGCCGAACGCGGCCTGCGTGCCGATCACCGGTGCGAGGATCGTCACGTCCGTGCCGCGCCGTAGCCCGTGCATCGCGCCCAGCACCACCGTGTCGCGATCGACCGCAAGCCCGTCGGGGCTCGTCGCCGACGAGGTCGAGCGCAGCAGGCCGTTGGTCTCCTCGTGCAGCCACGTCGCCGACAGCCGCGTGCCGCCGACGAACAAGGTCTCGCCGACGAACAGCTCGACGCCGCCCTGCTGCGCGGTCGCGCTCGCGAGGAGCGCGACGAGCGCGATGGAGAGAAGGCCAGGTCGCATCCACGAGGAGC
>JBERSB010000088.1:0-4510 GCA_041236755.1 Luminiphilus sp.
AACCAGATCCAGCGCCGCATGCGGCCATCGTCGCAGGCCGCCCGGGCGCGCGCGAGTCCTTCCCCGACAGCGAGCATCGGATACATTTCTTGCATGCTGAAGATGGCCGCCACCCTGATCCTCGGGCTCACCGCGTGCGGGCTCGCCGCGTGCGGCGGCGGCGGTGGCGGCGGCGGCTCCGCGCCAGGACCTGCTGCCGGGCCCGCGACCGCGTTCTCGGCCACGGCGGGCGTGCTGGCACCCGCGCAGGCCGCGACCTCGATCACGTTCTCGATGGCGCCCAGCACGAGCGAGCCCGCGCTCCTCGAGGTGCACGTCGCGCTGCCGGCGCAGCTGCGCGTCTCGCAGCAGGGCGCGCTGTCGACCAACGCCGCGGTCCTGCTCGACGGCGACTTCGACGGCGACGACTACGTGGTGCTCTGCGGCGACACCAGCAACGCGTCCGCGCCGCCGCTACCCGAAGGCGCGCTGTTCGACCTCAGGATCGAGCCGACCGAGCCGCGCACGCCTGGCACCTACGAAGTGACGTTCACCGAGCTTCGCGCGGCCACCAGCGCAGGCGCGGCGGTCCCGATCGTAGCGACGAGCTTCCCGGTCACGGTCGTCGTCGAGTAGCTGCCTTCCGGACGGCTCACGCCCGCTCGCCGTAGGCCTACTTGGCGTTTCCCTGGGTCGCGCCGAGCTCCGTCGCGCCGGCTCCCGGAGCGCCAGCCCCCGCCGCCGGCTGGCGCGCGTGCTCTTCGAGACCCTGCAGGCTCGCGCTCTGGATCTGTTGCACCTTGTCCTGCAGCGCGCCGAACCAGTTGGTCCAACGCTCGATCAAGCTGCCGAGGCGGCCTTCCTCGGTCCAGGTGACGTCGACGCCGTCCGCCGTCGGCACCCAGCGGATGTTGCCCGAGAACTTGCCGCCCACGTTGCCGCGCGCGTAGAGGAACCCGATGCGGTAGTCGACGCCGTCTTCGCGCACGCCGTCGAGCGTGACCACGGCCTTGCCGAGCGGACCGCTCCAGACTGCCTCCTGGCCGGGCTTGCCGGGCTCGCCGTTCACCTCCTGCGTCGTCGGGTTGCCGAGCTGGAAGTCGACCGACGACCACTTGCTCCACTCGTCGAGGCGCTGCACCGCGGACGCGACCTGCGCAGGCTTCAGCGGCATGCTCCGCTTCGTCGAGACCGTCCACGAGTCGGCCAGGATCTGGCCGACTCCGAGGAACACGAGCACGCTCCCGGCGAGCGCGAAGACCAGCGAGCGGATCACGAAGTGGACGTTGGACATCAGCGCGGCAACTGTAGGCCGCAGCGCAGGCCGACCCAACCTCGCGCGCAGGTTCTGCGGTCGCCGGCCCGCTTGGATTCGCTCCGCGCAGCGTGCATGCTCCTCTCGGGGTGCTGCCATGGTGATGATCCACGTCCTTCGTCTGCTGCCGCTCGTGTGGCTGTTGGCCTGCACCGGTCCGGCCGACGCGCAGTCCGACGCCTCCTCGAAGCCGCGCTCGCCGGGCCAGCGGGCGGCGTCGCTCGACCGGCCCGCCGAGGAGTTCCGGGCCGCCTGGGTGGCCACGGTCGACAACATCGACTTCCCCTCCGAGAAGGGCCTGTCGGTCCGCGCGCTCAAGCGTGAGCTCGACCAGATCGTCGCCCGCGCCGTCGCGCTGCGGCTCAACGCGCTCATCTTCCAGGTGCGCAGCTGCGGCGACGCGCTGTATCCGTCCCCGCTGGAGCCCTGGGCCGAGTGGCTGACCGGCAAGCAGGGCCAGGCGCCCGCAGGCGGGTTCGACCCGCTCGCCTACGTGATCGAGCGCAGCCACGCGAGCGGGCTGCAGCTGCACGCGTGGTTCAACCCGTTCCGATGTTGGCACCACGCCTGCAAGTCGCAGCCCGCGCCCGAGCACGTGACCGTGCGCGCGCCCCAGCTGACCTGGCGCTACGGCCGCTACCAGTGGATGGACCCCGGCCACCCGACCGCGCGCAAGTGGACGCTCGCCGTCATCCAGGACGTCGTGCGCCGCTACGACATAGACGGCGTCCACCTCGACGACTACTTCTACCCCTACCCCGAGGGCGGCAAGGACTTCCCCGACGACAAGACCTGGCGCGACTACCGCGCGCAGGGCGGCACCGCGAGTCGCGGCGACTGGCGGCGGCAGAACATCGACCGCTTCGTCGAGCGGCTCTACGAGCTCGTGCACGACGAGAAGCCGTGGCTCATGGTCGGCATCAGCCCGTTCGGCATCGCGCGACCAGGCGTGCCCGCGGGCATCGAGGCCGGCCTCGACCAGTACGCGGACATCTACGCCGACGTGCCCAAGTGGCTGCGCAACGGGTGGTGCGACTACCTCACGCCCCAGCTCTACTGGCCGATCGACCAGGCCCCCCAGGCGTTCGGCAAGCTGCTGGCCTACTGGCACCGCGCGAACACGATGGGCCGCGCGATCTGGCCGGGCATCGCCACCTACCGCATCCGCGAGGCGCGCGCCAACGTGCGTCCCACCGAGCTGCGGGACGAGATCCTGCTGACGCGCCGCGCCGCCGCGCAGCGGCCGGGTCATGTGCACTTCTCGTTCAAGAGCCTGCGGGGCGACCACGCGCTCGTGGCGCGCCCGCTCCGCGAGGAGATCTACACGCAGCCGGCGTCGGTGCCGCGCCTGCCGTGGCTGCCCGCGAAGCCGTAGCAGGCATCCCGACCAGATGCCGGCCGCTCGGCTCCAGCGCGGAGCACCCGCTAGACGAAGCCCGCGATGGCCATGTCCTGCCCGTAGGCCTCCATCCGCACGTCGCGCAGCTGCCACGCCTCGGCCATGAACGGCCGCCCGTCGCCGCCGACCGGCGGGGGCGCGGACTGGCCGCCGATGATCTTGGGCGCGACGAACGCCAGCACCTGGTCGACCGCGTTCCACGCGAACATCTGCGCCACGAGGCCGCCGCCACCCTCGACCAGCACGCGCCGCAGGCCGCGCCGGCGCAGCTCCTTGAACGCCCGGCCCAGGTGCAGGCGCCGCGGCCCCTCAGCAGTGGGGATGTGCAGCACCTGCACGCCGAGGTCCTGGAGGTGGCCGCTGCGCCGCGGGTCCACGTCCTCGCTCGCCAGCAGCCACGTCGGCGCCTGGTGCGCCGTGCGCACGAGGTTGCTGTCGTCGTCGATCTCGCCCAGCGGGTCGATGACGATGCGCACCGGCTGCTTGCCCTCGACGTGGCGCACGGTCAGCTCGGGGTCGTCGATCTGCGCCGTGCGGAACCCCACCATCACGCCGTCGCAGTGCGCGCGGAGCGCGTGCGTCTTCGTGCGGGCTTCGGGCCCGCTGATCCAGCGCGCCTCCCCGGTCGGCGCTGCGGTCTTGCCGTCGAGGGTCATCGCCCACTTGCAGAGCATCCACGGACGGTCCAGCGACAGCGCCCGACGGAACGGCGCGTAGAGCGCGTCGCAGCGGGTCGCCAGCACGCCGTCGAGGACGTCGACGCCCGCGTGCTCGAGCTGCTCGATCCCGTTGCGCCGGTGACGGGGATCGGGATCGACCGCGCCGATCAGCACGCGCTGGACGCCGGCTTCGATCAGCGCCGCAGCACAAGGCGGGGTCTTCTTGCCGTCGTGGCCCTGCTCGGTGGAGCACGGCTCGAGGGGGACGACCGCGGGGTCGGGCCGCACGCCGCGGGCGCGCGCCTCGTCCAGCGCCATGGCCTCCGCGTGCCGGCCGCCGAACCACTCGTGCCAGCCGCGCGCGACGATTTCGCCGTCCTTCAGCAGCACGCAGCCGACGCGCGGGTTGGGCTCGACCTCGAACCGGCCGCGGTCGGCCAGCTCGAGCGCCTCCTGCATCAACTCTTCGTCGCCGGTCACTCTTGCGCCCCGCCCCGCGCGGCGCCCTCACCGGACGCCTGCCGCTTTGCGTGGCCAGGCCGCGCGTCGCCGGGCTGAGGCTCGAGGACGTCGTCGCCGGCGCCTGCCTCTGCGGCGTCGTGCGCGAGCAGCTCGCCGACGCACGAGTGCGCAAGCGCCTCGGTCACGCGGACCGGCGCGTACTGCCCGACGAGGCCGAGGTCCTCGCTCGGGAAGTGCACCAGTCGGTGCTGTGACGTGCGCCCGGTCATGCGCCCCGGGACCTTGCTCGCGCCTTCGACGAGCACCTCCACCGTCCGGCCGACCAGCGCGCGGTTCTTGGCGCCGGACAGCTCTTCCTGGGTCTCGAGCAGCACCTGGTTGCGGCGCTCCTTCTCAGCCTGGGGGACGTCGTCGTCGACCTCGCTCGAGAACGTCCCCGGGCGCGGCGAATACTTGAAGACGTAGCTCTGCGCGAAGCCCACCTCGCGACAGAACGCGACCGTCTCGTCGAAGTCCGCGGCCGTCTCGCCCGGGTAGCCAACGATCCAGTCGCTGTGGAGCTCGATGTCCGGCGCCTTCGACCAAAGCTGCTCGATGCGCTTGCGGTAGCGCTCGACGGTGTAGCCCCGCCGCATCGCCTTGAGCACCTTGTTGCTGCCGGACTGGGCGGGCAGGTGCAGGAAGCGCGCGACCTTC
>JBERSB010000089.1:0-2164 GCA_041236755.1 Luminiphilus sp.
GAGCGCGACTTCCTGCGGCAGTCGAAGCGGGAGCTCTGGTCTTCGTGAAGGTCTGCTTCGTCACCGCGAACTTTCCGCCGGAGGCGTGCGGCGGCACCGAGCAGGTGGTCGCAGCGCTGCTGCGCGAGCTGGGCGCGCGCGGCGTGGAGCTGTCCGTGGTGAGCGGCAGCGACCGGGCGCACGAGGGCATGGACGTGCTCGAAGAACGCCACGAAGGCGTGCCCGTCGCGCGGCTGCCGCGCCGGCCGGAAGAGCACGACCGGCACGGGTTCGTGCGGCCGCGGCTGCTCGCGCTGGTCAAGGAACAGCTCGAGCGGGCGAGGCCGGACGTGGTGCACGTGCACGCGTTCTCGGCGCTGGGCCTCGGCATCGGCGCGCTGTGCCGGGAGCTGTCGCTGCCGATGGTGTGCACGTTCCACGACCTCTGGACGACCTGCGCGCGGTTCTTCCGGTTGCCGGCCGATGGCGTCACGTGTCCGGACGGCACAGACCGCGGGGCCTGCGTGGTCTGCGTCGACCGCGCGCTCCATGCCGGCGAGGACTTTGTCGCGCGCGCGCTGGCGGAGCGGGAACGGCTGATCCGCGACGAACTCGCGCAGGCAGCGCTGTGCACAGCACCGTCTGTGACCGCTGCCCGGTTCGTGCAGCGCTGCGTGCCGCACGACGGACACGTCGAGGTCGTGCCGCACGGTCTGCTCCGTGAGGTGCCGGCGTCGCACCGCGCCTCGGCGCCCGCGCCGGGCCGGCCGCTCCGCGTCGGCACCTTCGGCGGCCTCGTGCCCGAGAAGGGCGTGCTCGAGCTCGTCGAAGCCGCCTACACGCTGCCGTGTGACCTGCACCTCGCGGGGCCGTTCCACGACGACGCGTTCGCCGAGCGGGTCCGCGGGCTCGCGCGCTCGCAGTGCACCTACCTGCACGAGCGCGGCCGCTACGGACCCGAGGATCGCCACCCGGCGCGCGACCTCGACCTCGCCGTGTTCCCGTCGCGCTGCCAGGAGACCTACGGCCTCATCGTCGACGAGGCGCTCGCGCACGGCGTGCCCGTAGTCTGCTCGGACGCGGGCGCGCTCGCCGAACGCGCCGACATGCCCGGGGTGGTCGTCACGCCGGTCGATCGCCTGGCCCACGTGCTGGAGGAACTGATAGGTTCTCCCGAGCGCGTCGCCGCGCTGCGCGCCGAGATCCCGGCGGCGCTCCCGAGCGTCGCAGCCTCGGCCGAACGCCACCTCGACCTCTACCGTTCGCTCGCATGAACCACCTGTTCTCGCCGCTGCTCCCCAAGGACGCGCTCGAAGGCCCGGTGCTGGTGCTCGCCGCCCACCCCGACGACGAGGTGATCGGTGCCGGCGGGATGCTCGCGCACCACGCCGCGCGAGGCCACGAGGTCACGGTCGTGCACGCGACCGACGGTGCTGCCGGCGACCCGGGGCAGCGCGAGGCAGGCGACATCCGCGACGTGCGCCGCGCCGAGGGCGTCGAGGCGCTGCGACGGCTGGGGCTCGGCCCGGCGCGCCACTGGGACATGCCCGACGGCGCGCTGCCCGAGCACATGGACGAGCTGACGCGCCGCGTCGAGGAGGTGATGCGCGAGGTCCAGCCGAAGACCCTCTACTCGTTCCACGCCGGCGAAGCGCACCGGGACCACCGCGCGATCAGCAAGGCGACCGCGGACGCCGCGGGCGCGCTGCCCGACGCCTGCCGCTGCCTGCTCTACGGCGTCAACTTCGTGCCTGCGGGCGGCACGCTGTTCGACACGACCGATACCTACCCGAAGGCCTACGAGGCGCTGAAGGCCTACGTCAGCCAGAACGCCTACATCGACCTGCCGGGCATGAGCGAGCACCGCTGCCGTGCGGCGACCGTCAACCTGGACATCGGCGGCGTGCTCTACGGCGAGATGTTCCTCGACATGAAGCCCGGCGAGCTGGCCGCGCTCCACGCCGTGCACGACCGGTTCCACCGCTTCATCCAGCGCGACGCATGAGCGCCGCATCCGACAAGCCGACGGTCAGCCTCGTCATCTCGGTCTGGAACCGCGTCGACGACCTGCGCGAGAACCTCGCGGCGATCCGCGAGCAGACCGTGGCCGCCGACCAGGTGATCGTCGTCGACAACGACTCGACCGACGGCACGCCCGAGATGGTGATCGCGGAGTTCCCCGAGG
>JBERSB010000090.1:0-10960 GCA_041236755.1 Luminiphilus sp.
CGCGCATCGTGCCGAGGTGCCGCTGCGCCATCGTCTGCACGCGCCACGGCTGCACCTCGCGCTGGAACGCGACTGGGTCCGTCGCGCCTGCGGTCGCCGCCGGGCGCACGACGGCCGCCTCGAACAAGAGGCGCGCGTCGGCGAAGGTGTCCCGCGCGGCGACGGCCGCGAGCAGCTGGTCGACGCGCGCGACGAGCTCGGTGTCGGTCCGGCCGTCCTTCTGGAAGCGCACGGCGCCGGCCTTGTAGTCGACGAGCCACGCCCGCAGCGCCGCCGCGGGATCGGCGCCGCTGGCGCCGGCCTCCTGGGCCGAGAGCGCTGCGGCGAGCAGACCCGAGACCAGCAGCAGCGCGCGCGACATGCGCAAGAAGCTACCGGCGCCGGCACCCGCCAGCCAGGGGGCGGGCTCAGGCGCCGGCCGCGGCGACCGGGTTGCGCAGCACGCCGAGCCCGTCGATCTCCACCTCGCAGACGTCGCCGGCCTTGAGGTAGACGGGCGGCTTGCGGGCGAAGCCGACGCCGGGCGGCGTGCCGGTCGCGATCACGTCACCGGGCTCGAGCGTGAACCAGGTCGAGAGGTCCTCGATCAGCTCGGGGATGCCGAAGACCAGCTGGTCGGTGTTCGAGTCCTGCAGGGTCTCGCCGTTGAGGCGGAGCCGGATGCCGAGCTTGTGCGGGTCCGGGATCTCGTCGGTGGTCGCGACGAACTCGCCGAACGGCGCGAAGGTGTCGCACGCCTTGCCGCGCTGCCACTGGCCGTCGGCGAACTGGAAGTCGCGCGCCGAGACGTCGTGGAAGTTGCAGTAGCCGAGCACGTGGTCCATCGCGTCCTCGCGGCGCACGTTGCTCGCGCGGCGCCCGACGACCACGCCGAGCTCGGCCTCGAAGTCGGTCTCGGTGCTGCCCTTGGGGATCACGATGGTCCCGCCCGGCGCCAGCACGCAGCTCGGGAACTTGCTGAAGATCAGCGGCCGCTCGGGCAGCTCGGCGCCCTGCTCCTCGGCGTGGTCGCGGTAGTTGAGGCCGATGCAGAAGATCTTGCTCGGCTTGGGCACGGGCGCGTGCAGGTCCACGGCGTCGCGCGCGTGCGCGGCTGCGGCCCGGACCGCGTCGAGCTTGCCGGCGTCGGCGAGCAGCGCGCGCGCGGCCGCCTGGAACGGGTGCGCCAGGTCGCACGCGTCGAGGTCGTGGCCGAGCGCTGGCAGCCCGCAGGCCTCGTGGGTGAGGTCGAGCACGCTGCCGTCGTCGAGCAAAGCGCCGGGACGCGGGGTGGGGGACGAAGACGTGGAGAAGGCGACGAGTTTCACGCGGGGTTCCTCTGGGCGGGACAGCGGAACGGTTCGAGCACTTCGCCGCAAGCATTCGATCGGCGCCGGCGCGGCGTGATCGCGCCGCGCGGCGGCGGTAGAACCCAGGGCCTTGCTGTTCCGCTTCTGCCTCTACGGGTTCTTGAAGAACCTGCGCGTGTTCGACGCGTTCCTGCTGCTCGCGCTGCGGGACCGCGGCCTCGACTTCGCGACGATCGGCGCGCTGGTCGCGGCACGCGAGGTCTCGGTGCTGGTGCTCGAGGTGCCCTCGGGCGCGCTGGCCGACACGGTCGGCAGGCGCCGGTGCATGGTCGCGAGCATGGCCGCCTACGTGCTCTTCAGCGTGATCTTCTGGCGATCGTCGGACGCGTGGCTGCTCGCCGCGGGCATGGTCTGCCACGGCGTGGGCGACGCGTTCCGCAGCGGCACCCACAAGGCGCTGATCCTGTCGTGGCTGCGCCGCGAAGGGCGGCTCGACGACAAGACCGAGGTCTACGGCCGCACGCGCTCCTGGTCGCAGCTCGGCTCGGCGTGCTCGGCCGCGCTCGGCGGGGTGCTGCTGGTCTGCGGCGGGGACTACCGGACGATGTTCCTCGCCTACGCCGGCATCGCCGCGGCCAACCTCGTCAACCTCGCGATGTATCCCGCCGACCTCGACGTCGACGTGCAGCGGAGTCCGGAGCTCAGCACCCTCGCCGCGACGTGGCGTCGGCTGTCGGACGCGGCGCGGCGCGTCGGCAGCGACCGCGCGCTGCGGCCCGTGGTCGCCGCGGGCGTCGTGCTACGCGGCGGCTACAAGGTGGCCAAGGACTACCTGCAGCCGGCACTTCAAGCGCTCGTCGTCGCGCTGCCGGTCGGCGCTGCCTGGAGCGGCGAGCAGCGCACGGGGCTGCTGGTCGGGCTGGTGGGCGCGGGCATGTTCGTGCTCGCGAGCCAGGCCTCGCGCCGCGCGCACGCGTTCGAGCGGCGGCTCGGCGGCGCGGACCGCGCGGCGCGGGCGCTGACGACGGGCTTCGCCGTGGCCTTCGGGCTCGTCGGCGCGCTCGCGTGGCTGGACCAGGCCTGGCTGCTGGTGGTGCTGTTCGCGCTGCTCGCGATCGGCAACAACCTGTGGCGGCCGGTGCAGGTCGGCCGGCTCGCCGACGCCGGCCCCGCAGCCGAGCAGGCGACCGTGCTGAGCATCGAGTCGCAGCTCGGCGCGCTGTTCGCTGCGGCGTTGGCGCCCGCACTCGGCGCGGCCGTCGACACACTCTCGGCGGACGCTGCGGACGTAACGGCGCTCGCGCCGCTCGGCCTGCTGGCGCTGCCGGTGCTCCTGGCGGGCGCGGCCAGGCGGCCGTCGTGACGCGCGGGACGCGGCGGTCGCGCTAGGCGTCCGGCAGGTCGCGCTGGTCGAGCAGGCCTTGCTCGTGCAGCGCTGCGAACCGCCGCAGCGTCTCGCCGACGCCAGCGTCGAGCGAGGTGTCGGGGAGGTCCGGGAAGTCGCGGTGGATGGCGCTGCCGTCGAGCTGCGTCGGGATCGCGAGCACGGGGCCGTCGACGGCGAGTTGCCCCTTCGCCGCTGGGTGCAGGCGCTCGATCGTGGCGACGATGTCGGCGACCTGCACGGCCTCGCCGTGCAGGTTGTAGACCTTGGCGCCGTCGCCCGACGCGGGCGTGTCGTCGGCGCAGCGCACGAAGGCTGCGGCGGTGTCGGCGACGTCGTTGAAGTCGGTGACGCCGCGGAACCCGAGCGTGTAGTGCCGGCCGAGCACGGCGGCCTTCATCGCCGTCGTCGGGCCCGACGTCATGCCCTGGTCCCGGCCGACGCCGTAGACTGTCAGCGGCCGCAGGCCGACGCTCGGCAGCTGGTTGTCCTGCCAGTAGATCTGCGCCGTGCCCTCGTTGGCGCGCTTGTAGACGCCGTAGTGGGTGGTCGGCTCGCACGCGGCCTGCTCGTCGGGCGCTCGCTCGCCCGGCTCGGGCGGCCCGAACACCGCCGCGCTGCTCGCGTAGACGACGCGGCCGACGCCCGCGGCGAGTGCTGCCTCGAAGCAGTGGATCGTGCCGAGCACGTTGACGCGGGCGCCCTTCGCCGGGTCGGCCTTGCAGAACGGCACCTGCAGGCCCGCGAGGTGCACGATCGCCTTGGGCGCGGCGTCTTGCACCGCGCCCTTGACCACGTCGAGGTCGGTGATGTCGCCGGTGACGAACTGCACCCGCTCGAACGCGGCTTCGTCCAGGATGTCGCGGATGCGGCGCGGGTCGCCGCCGACGTCGAACACGACCGGCGTGTCGCCGCGGTCGACGAGGTGCTTGACGACCCAGGCGCCGATGCAGCCGAGCGCGCCGGTGACGAAGTAGGTGTTGCTCATGTTCCTCCGAGGTGTTCTAGCAGGAACGCGCGACGAAGGCTCGTCGGCTAGGATCCACCCATGCTGAGAACGCTCGCCCTTTCGTGTTCGCTCGCGCTGCCTAGCATGGCGCAGACCGTGACCGGGTTCGTCGACAAGGTGGTGGAGCTGGACGGCGAGGCCTACCGCTACCAGGTCTACGTGCCCAAGGACTACGACGCGGGCAAGCCGTGGCCCGTGATGGTGTTCTTGAACGGCAAGGGCGAGTGCGGCCGCGACGGCAAGAAGCAGGTCACAGTCGGCCTCGGCACGGCGATCCGACGCGCGCCCGAGCGCTGGCCGTTCGTCGTGGTGTTCCCGCAGAAGCCCGAGTCCGAGACCCAGTGGGGCGACCACGGCGACCTCGTGCTCGCGACGCTGAGCGCGACCGAGAAGGACTACGCGATCGACACCTCACGCCGCGTGCTGACCGGCCTCTCCCAGGGCGGCTCGGGCTCGTGGGAGCTCGGCAGCCGGCACGCGGAGATGTGGCGCGCGGTCGCGCCGATCTGCGGCTACCGGCTCGGCGCTTGGAAGGTCAACGCGCTCAAGGAGACGCCGGTCTGGGCCTTCCACGGCGACGCCGACGGCGTCGTGCCGCTGCGGGCGTCCCGCATGCTCTGCAAAGAGCTGCAGAAGGCCGGCGGCGCACCGCACCTCACGATCTCCCCCGGCGTCGGCCACAACTCGTGGGACCGCGCCTACCGCGACTCGCCGCACGCCGAGTGGTGCCGCATCGCGCTGACGGAGCCGCAAGGCGCGCGGCTGCTCGCGGACCACAGTGGCGTCGAGACGCGCCTGACGCTGCGCGCGGGCGAGGCGACGCGCGCCTTCTCCGGCGAGCAAGCGTGGGCTGTGGTGCAGCGATTGGTGACGGCCGGCGCGATGGACGCGCTGCAGGCGCGGCCCGCCGAAGAGGACGGCGACGACGCTACCAGCCTGCGGATCGAGGTGCGCGGCGAAGGCGTGCAGTGGCGCCGCTATGCGCGATTCGAGCAGGGCTCGAAGGGTGCTCGCACGGTCCGCGGTGAGGTGGCGTCTGGCTCCAGGTCGCGCAAGAACTAGAGCGCGGGGCTCACCCCAGCCCGTAGACCCGCGCCGCGTTCCCGCCGAACAGCTTGCCCTGCTCGTCCTCGGACAGCTCCGCCGCCCAGTCCGCGACCAGCTGGTAGACGTCCCGGTAGCCGTCGGCGGCGAGCAGGGCGACCGGCCAGTCCGAGCCGAACATCAGGCGGTCGACGCCGAACGCTTCGAGCGCCTTGTCCATGTAGGCCCAGAAGTCCGAGGGCTGCCACGCGTTCCACGCGGCCTCGGTGACCATGCCCGAGACCTTGCAGCTGACCTGCTCGAACTGCGCGAGGCCCTCGAAGCCGAGCAGCCAGTTGTCGGTGCGCTGGTGGGCGATGTCCGGCTTGGCGAGGTGGTCGAGCACGAACGGCTGGTCGGGCAGCGCTGCGACGAACGACACCGCGGCGTCGAGCTGCCGCGGGTAGATCAGGATGTCGTAGACGAGGTTGCGCGCCGCGAGCTTGCCCACGCCGCGCTGGAAGTCGGTGCGCAGCAGGAACTGGTCGTCGGGCTCGTCCTGCACGACGTGCCGCAGGCCGCGCAGCTCCCGGTGCTCGCACAGCTGGTCCAGCGTCGCGTCGACGTCGTCCGCGCAGAGATCGGCCCAGCCGACGACCGCCTTGACGCAGTCGTGCTCGCGCGCGAGGTCGAGCAGGAAGTGCGTCTCCTCGAGCGAGCTGCGCGCCTGCACGGCGACCGACCCGTCCAGCCCGCACGCCGCGAGCAGCGGCGCGAGGTCGTCGGGCAGGAAGTCGCGCTGGATCCGCTGCATGCGGTCGTCCATCCACGAGTACTCGGCGGCGCTGTAGCGCCAGAAGTGTTGATGGGAGTCGATGCGCACGCGCGGATTGTTGGCGGCAGGCGCCGCAGGGACAAGGCCGCCGCGTGTTCGTTGCCTCGCCGGCGCCACGGGCTAGCATCGCCGTCATCATGGCTGCCGCGCGATCCCTGCTCTTGCTCTCGTCGCTCCTGGCGCTCGCCGCGTGCGGCGGGGACGGCCCTGACTCCCCCGAGCAGCGCGGCCTGACGCGCGTGGTCGTGATCCCCAAGGGCACGACGCACCAGTTCTGGCAGTCGGTCAACGACGGCGCGCAGGCCGCGGCGCTCGCGCACCAGCTCGACGTGACGTTCAAGGGGCCGCTGCAGGAGAACGACCGCGTCCAGCAGAAGCAGCTGGTGCAGCAGTTCTTGGCCGAAGGCGTCGCCGGCATCGCCCTGGCGCCGCTCGACCACAAGGCGCTGGTGCCCGAGGTCCAGCGCGCGACCAAGCAGGGCGTGCCGGTCGTCATCTTCGACTCGTCGCTCGACGCCGAGGTCGGCAAGGACTTCGCGACGTTCGTCGCGACCGACAACCGCAAGGGCGGCCGCATGGCGGGCGAGGAGATGGCGCGCCTCGTCGGCGAGGGCGGCAAGGTCGTCATGCTCCGCTACCAGGTCGGCTCCGCGTCGACGACCGCGCGGGAGGAGGGCTTCCTCGAGGCGGCCAAGGAGAACGGCCTGATCGTGACGATCGAGAACCGCTACGCGGGCGCGACCACCGGCGAGGCCAAGACCGCCGCGCTCAACCTCGCCGACGACCTGCGCGCGGCCGACGGCGTGTTCTGCCCGTGCGAGCCGGTGACGATGGGCGTGATGCTCGCGCTCGACCAGCTCGAGATGCCGGGCAAGCTCAAGTTCGTCGGCTTCGACGTCACCGCGCCGCTCAAGAAGGGCCTTTGGACCGGCAAGATCCACGCGCTTGTCGTGCAGAACCCGCGGCAGATGGGCTGGCTCGCGGTCGAGTCGCTCAAGACGCTGATCGGCGGCGGCAAGGTCGAGCCCTACCAGGACACCGGCTGCGTGCTCGCGACCAAGGCCAACATGAACGAGCCCAAGGTGGCCCCGCTGCTCAAATGACCGTCGCCCCCGCGCGCCTCTGCGTGAGGGCGCTGCGCAAACGCTTCGGACCGACGCAGGCGCTCGACGGCGTCGACCTCGACGTGCAGGCGGGCGAGGTGCACGCGCTGGTCGGCGAGAACGGCGCCGGCAAGTCGACGCTGCTCAAGGCGCTCGCGGGCGTGCACGCGCCCGATTCGGGCGCCATGGAGCTCGACGGCCGCATGCACATGCCAGCGGGGCCCGCGGACGCGCAGCGCGCCGGCCTCGCGATCATCCACCAGGAGCTGGCGCTGGCGCCGCACCTGACGATCGCCGAGAACATCTCACTCGGGCGCGAGCCGCGGCGCGGACCGTTCGTCGACCGGGCCGCGCTGCGGCGCGTGGCCACCCGCGCCCTCGCCGAGGTCGGCCGCGAGCACCTCGACCCCGACCAGCTGGTCTCCTCGCTGCCGCCCGCCGACCGCCAGCTGGTCGAGATCGCGCGCGCGCTGTCGCAGGACGTGCGCGTGCTCGTGCTCGACGAGCCGACCTCGAGCCTGACCCAGGCCGACGTCGGCCCGCTGCTCGAGCGGCTGCGCGCGCTGGCGCGGACCGGCGTAGCCGTCGTCTACGTCAGCCACGTCTTCGAGGAGCTGTTCGCGGTCGCCGACCGCTACACGGTGCTGCGGGACGGCTGCACCGTGGCGTCGGGCGCGATGGCGGACGTCGACCACGACGGCCTCGTCAAGGCGATGGTCGGCCGCGACGTCGAGCAGCTCTACCACCGGACGCAGTCGGCGCCCGGCGAAGTCGTGCTCGAACTCGACGACCTGGAGGGAGCGCCGACGCCGGCCGGCGCCACGCTGCAGCTGCGCCGCGGCGAGGTGCTCGGCCTCGCCGGCCTCGTGGGTGCTGGCCGCACCGAGCTCTTGCGCTGTGTGTTCGGGCTCGACGAGGTGCGCGCGGGGCGGCTGCGCGTGCTGGCGCACGAGGGCGTCCGTTCGCCGCGCGAGCGCTGGCAGCAAGGCGTCGGCCTGCTCAGCGAGGACCGCAAGCAGGAAGGCCTGTCCCTGACCCAGTCGCTGTCCGAGAACCTCTGGCTGCCGTGCCTGTCGCGCCGCAGTCGGAGCGGCATGCTGTCGCCATCGGCGCTCGACCGGGACGCCGCGCCGTGGCTCGAGCGGACCGGCGTCAAGTTCCGCGCGGCGACGCAGGCGATCCAGGAGCTCTCGGGCGGCAACCAGCAGAAGGTCGCGCTCGCGCGGCTGCTCGCGGCCGACTGCGACGTGCTGCTGCTCGACGAGCCGACCCGCGGCGTCGACGTGGGCGCCAAGGCCGAGATCTACCGCGCGATCGACGAGCTGGCGCACGGCCAGCAGCGCGCCGTGCTGGTCGTCTCCAGCTACCTGCCCGAGCTGCTCGGGCTCTGCGACCGGATCGCCGTGGTCGCGCGCGGCCGGCTCGGCCCGGCGCGCGCCGCGGCCGAGCTGGACGAGCAGACGCTGCTCGCGGCGATGACCGCGGCCGACGAACGGGAGGGCGCGGCGTGAGCGTGTCCAGGTGGCTGCGGGCGCTCGGCCCGGTGCTCGGCCTCGCCGTGACGTGGGCGCTGTTCGCGGTGCTCGCGCCGGGCACGTTCACCGACTGGTCCAACCAGAAGCTGATGCTGCTGCAGACCGCGGTCGTCGGCACCGCCGCGGTCGGCGCGACCTGGATCATCGTCAGCGGCGGCATCGACCTGTCCGTCGGCGCCAACATCGCGCTCAGCTCGATGGTCGGCGCGATGGTGCTGCGCGACGGCCACGGCTTTGCCTGGGCGGCGCTCGCGACGGTTCTGACCGGCGCGGCCGTCGGCTGGCTGATCGGCGCGCTGGTGGTCGGCGCGCTGCCGCGCGCGCTGCTCGCGGGCGGCGCCGCCGCGGCCGCGATCTACGCGCTGTCCGGGCTCGGTCCGCTGTGGAGCGGGCTCGCGGGCCTCGCTGCGGGGGCCGGGGCGTGGTTCGCGACGCGCAAGCTGCGCTGGTCGCTGCCGCTGTCGCCGTTCATCGTCACGCTCGGGCTGTGGGGGGCGCTGCGCGGCGTCGCCAAGGGGCTGGGAGACAACCAGCCGATCTACTTCGACGCGCCCGACTCGCTGAGCGCGCTGATGCTCCCCGACGGCCTGTTGCCGCCTGGCGTCTGGATCCTGCTGGTCGTCGCGGTGGTGGCGTCCTTGCTGTTGAGGCGCTCGGTATTCGGCCGCCACGTCACCGCGCTCGGCTCCAGCCGCGAGACTGCGCGCCTGTGCGGCGTCGACCTGCCGAAGACCGAGCTGCGCGTCTACGTGCTCGGCTGCACCTGCGCAGGCATCGCCGCGCTGCTGCAGCTCAGCTACCTGACGATGGGCGACCCGACGACCGGCCAAGGCTACGAGCTCAAGGCGATCGCCGCGGCCGTGATCGGCGGCGCGTCGCTCGCCGGCGGCGAGGGCGCGATCTTCGGCACGCTGCTCGGCGCGCTGATCATGACCGTCGTCGACAACGGCTGCACCAAGCTCGGCCTCGACAACTGGGTGCAGGAGGTCGCGACCGGCGGGATCATCGTCGCGGCGGTGGCGCTGGACCGCTGGCGGCAGGGGCGGGGCTAGCGCTCGACAGTTGTGCCGCCAACCTGTGACGAATCCGACCGCTTGACTCGGGAGCCGGCTTGACGCGAACGCTGCACATCCACATCGGCCTGCACAAGACCGGGACCAGCTTCCTCCAACAGAGCGTGTTCCCCCGGTGGCCCGGCATCGAATACCTTGGGCGCCCGTACGACCCCGGCCTGGTCTTCGAGAGGATCGTCCATGCCGACGACGGTCAGACATTCCTCCTGTCGAACGAGAAGTTCCTGCTGCCAGCGCTCTCTCCCGAGTATCTGGATCCGGAGGTCCGGCCGCGGACCATTCGCGAGATGCGCGAGCACTGTCTTCGCAGGCTGAAGCAGTTGTTTCCGGATGCCGGCATCCTCATCGGTCTGCGCGAGCCCGTGCGGTGGGTGGAGTCCGTCTACAACAACTACGTCATCTGGGGTGGCACCAAGCTCCCTGAGGGCTTCGTGTCAGCCGATGCGGAGCGGAGCGTCGTCAGCGTGGAGGACCTGGACTTCTCGCAGTGCGTCGAGCGCGTCGCAGAGCTTTGGCCGCGGACGTTCGCCTTCGACCACAAGCAACTGGAGGAGGACCCTGTTCGGCTGTTCGCGGACCTCGCGAAGTTCCTCGGGACGCCTGTGCCCGAGGCCACGGATGGAGCGCGCCTCAACCCGAGCCTCTCGAGCGACGCGCTGGAGCGAGTGCGGACCTTCAACCTGACCAACCCGTCGAACCAAGCGCGTCGGGCGCTCGTCGAGGAGTTGCGTGGAGAAGCCCGAGCACGAGGGGGCGGTGGGCGGCTGCGATTCCCCGAGGAGGTGTCGCGGCGCCTCCGCGAGCGGACGGCGCGCAGCTGGCAGGAAACCCTCGAGTGGATCGACCGTCTCCGTGCGGAGTGAACTGCGTCTGACTCGACTCGATTCGGAGGCCGCACGTGCATCCGTCGGCGCCGGACACGACGCCTCGTGCGCAGCGATGCCGGCACATCACCGCTACCGCGGGTCGGCGTCGCTGCGGCACGATCACACGGAGGAGCGGTCAACCAGCAGCCGGAGCAACTCCGGGAAGATCGGCCGCCAGTCGACCCACTTGTGGCGGCCGTAGTAGACGAAGTAGTCGTGCGCGATGCCGCGCTGCGACAACACCTCGTGGAAGCGGCTGTTGCCGAGCATGATGTCGCCGCGGTCGGCCGAGCCGTGGGTGAACAGGACGCGCACGCCCTGCAGGTCCTGCTGCTGCTGCCACAGCGCGAACAGGTCGTCCCGGCGCACCTTCTCGATGTCGTCGGTCGCGCCCCAGATGCGCGCGACGGGGATGAACAGCCGGACGAACAAGCTGCTGGTGAACTCGACCAGGTGCTCGGCGTCCATGACCGGCGCGCTGACCGCTGCCGCCGAAGAGAACGTCTCGTGCTCGAAGCGCGCGAAGCGCAGCGTGCCGTGGCCGCCCATCGAGATCCCCATCACGTGCGTGCCGTCGCGGTCGGTGCGCGTGTGGTAGCGGCGGCGCACCTCGGGCAGCAGGTCCTGCATCACCCAGTCGCGGTAGCGGTGGCTGCCGTCGTGCCAGTTCTCCCAGAAGCCGAGCTCGCCGTCGGGGACCACGATCACGCACCGGGGTGCGGTGCCGCGCGCGAGCGCGAGGTCGATCGTCTGGCCGACGCCGGCGCGGTCGAAGCAGGTCTCGTCGTCGCCGCCGCCGTGCAGGAACACCACCAGCGGCAGCTGCTCGTCCGGTGAGAAGTC
>JBERSB010000091.1:0-6499 GCA_041236755.1 Luminiphilus sp.
GGCTTCTGCGACGAGCTCAGGCCGTTTGTCTGCAGCGTCGTAGTAGCCGACGAAGCGCTTTGCCTCCTCGGCCTCCACTCCGCGCAGCGCGTCGACCCACGCAGGCGGCACCGACTGGTAGAGCAGCGCCGCTCGAACCTCCCAGCGTCCGCGCGCCGCTGCACCGACCGCCACGCGGCACGCGACGCGGTCGCCGCCGGCGACGAAGTCCGGATCGGCGCCGACCCCGACGGGGGCGATGTTCTCGGCGAGCGGGCTGTCGACCCGGAAGCCGCGCGGCAGCAGCCGCGTGTCCTTGCGGCGCTCGACCATCTTCGTCAGATACGTCGTGGGCGCGCCCTGCGCGTCGTCCGCGACCATCTCGTAGACGACCACGTCACCCGGCGCACGGATGACAGAGGTGTGCGGGATGCGCAGCGGGTCCTCGACGCCCTGTATCCGTCCCTCGGCGTCGCACGCGCCGCTCACGAACACCGGCTCACCGTCCACCAGGACCTCGAGCCGCAGCCAGGCGCGCCGCGCGGGATAGCCCGTCGGGAACTTGTGACCCGTGAGGTTCTGGACCGTCAGGTCGAAGCGGAGCTCGCCGTCGACCAGCGCGACCTCGCCCAGCTGCAGCGTCGCCGTCCTGGTCGCGAGCTGGTCGCGCGTCGCCTGGGCCATCGCGCGTAGCTGCTCGGGCTCGGCCTCGACGTAGAGGTCGTCGCTGTGCTCGCGCAGCATGTCCAGCATGAAGGCGTTGCCGCCGACGAAGGCGTGGCTGCGGTAGCCTTCTCGCTCCGGGATCCGGAAGTCGAACCCCATCGGGGTGCGCGCGATGCGGGTCTTGGCAAGCTCCGCCATGTGGCACTGCTGGCACGACCGCGCCTTGGTCGGGTCAGCACCCTCGACCTCGTCGTTGAACTCGCTGTTGCGCCACTCGAGATACGGCGTCTGCTCCGGGAACGCGTGGCCGTGGTGCTCGGGCAGCAGCGTGTGGCAGGTCGCGCACAGCGCGGAGCTCTGGATGTGCGCGCCCTTGGTCGGCGTGTAGCGGACCTGGCCGCGCATCGGCCGCGTCTCGACGTCGTCGAAGGGCCCGTAGATCAGGCGCTCGTCGTTGAACTTCGGCTGCCCGGAGAAGGTGCGGCGCTCGCCCAGCCCTTCGGGCGAGATCATGTGACAGATCGTGCACGAGACGCCGTCGTCGGCCTCGAGCTCTTCGACCGCGTCGGCGAACCGCGGCGGCGGCTCGCCGTCGTGCACGCGCTGGTGGGGCACCATCGGCGCGTGGCAGCGCAGGCACAGCTCCTGCACCTCTTCGCCGGCCGCAGCGCTCTCCTTGCGCAGCTGGGCGCGGAAGTAGGGGTCACGGAACGCGTTGGCCATCATCGTCGCCTGCCACGTGTAGTAGGGCGACACGTCCGCATCGTCCGCGGCCTTCATCGCCGACGCGCCCGGCGCGGCGATGTGGCAGACCGCGCACGCGTCGGAGGTCGTGAACAGCGGGTCGCGGTGCGGATCGGCGACGACCGGCGCAGCCGCTGTGCCCGGCCAGACCGTGCAGACGCTGATCGCCGTGACGGCGACGAGGCTCGAGATCCCGTGGGTCATGTGGCCGAGCACTCTAGCGCGTCTCTGCGCCGAGCACCGCGCGCGTGACCACTTCGCCGACTGCGTCCATGAACGGGTCGGCGAGCTCTTCGTAGCCGTAGCGGTCGTCGTTGAGCACGCCGTCGGGGTTGGTGTAGACGACCACCGACAGGAAGAAGCCCCGCCCCGTGCGGCGGTCCTCGACGTAGGCGTTCTCGACCGAGAAGCCGTACGCGCGGCCGACCTTGTTGTAGATCCGCAGGTGCTCCTCGGGGACGACTCCGCAGGCGCCGCGCCAGAAGAACTTGCAGTGGTGGTCCTCGAGGGCGCCGTAGTCCGGGTTGGTCGACTCCCGGGGCAGCTCGCCCATCGTCTCCACCAAGAACGCGCGCTGCGCGACCCCGAGGTCACAGAAGCCGCGCTTGCCCGTCTCGATCTCCGGACGCACGACCTCGACCATCAGGTCCTGCAGGTCGACGAGCGAGATCGCGTTCTTCTCGTCGAACGACATCGGGCCGTCGATGCGCCTGCCGCCGGACAGGTAGCCGACGCCGAGGAGGCGGTCTGCGAACGCTGCGTTGTCGAGGTCGATCGGCGCTTCGCGCGCCGCGAACACCGCGTCGCCGACCCGCACGGTCCGCGTCTGGCGGTTCTCGCGCAGCGTGCGCGCCTCGCTGAGCCGGTGCCACAGCCGCACCGACGTCAGCCCCGCGGCCCACATCTGCCGGTTGAGGTCGTCGGGGCCGCACAGGTCGACGCAGTGGTTGTAGGCCTGGTTGTCGCTGACGATCAGCAGCTTGCGCAGCGCGTGGCGCACCGTGAGCACGCCTTCGTCGACGTTGGTCTCGTCCGCTGCGATCCGCCGGTCGCCGTCGAACCGCGGCTCGATCACCAGCGCGCTGTCGAGGCCTACCGACGTGCCGTGCTCGCGGTTGTAGGCGTTGAGCCGCTGCAGCAGCGCGACAGCGCCGCACAGCTTGATCGAGCTCGCCGGGTACCAGTAGCGCCCCTGGTCGCCGAAGTGGCTGCGCTGCAGGCGGACCGCGCCGTCGTCCCCGACGGTCGGCACGGAGACCAGCACCTGCAGCCGGTGCTCGCGCGCGCTGGACACGATGGCCGCGCAGCGCTCGTCGGCGCGCAACAGCGCGTCGAGGTCGAGCGGCCCTTGTGGAGACAGGCTTGCGAGCAGCGCGGTCGCGAGCATCATGCGACCACGCTAGCGACACCTCAGGGCACGATCATGCCAAAGTGCGCGAGCACCTTGGTGAGCATCTCCTGCTGCTTCATCAGCAGCTGCAGGTCCACGAGCTCCTTCGCCATGTTGACGTTCGAGCCTTCGCGGAAGCCCTGCTTGAGCGTGCCGAGGCCTTGGCTGCCGGGCGTGCCCGTCATGGGATGGCCGGACGCGTCGGTCGGGCGCATCACGTTGTCGCCGGCCGAGCGCATGCCGCCCGGGTTGACGAAGCGGTGGAGCTGCAGCTGGCCGAACTGGGTGTTGATGTCCGGCGCGCCCGCGGTGCGGCCGCTGACGCGGCCATAGGGGTCGACCGAGATCTCCAGCGTGTCGGCGGGCACCGTGATCTCAGGGGTCACGATGTTGCCGGCGCCGGTGACGAGCTTGCCGTCGGCGTCGACGTGGAAGCGGCCGTCGCGCGTGTAGGCGATCTGGCCGTCGGGCAGGATCACGGAGAAGAAGCCTTCGCCGTCGATGCCGACGTCGAGGCACCGCTCGGTGACCTCCAGGGCGCCCGTGGCGAAGACCGTGTCCACGCTTTGCACGACGGGCACCTGGTAGACATGGCCGCCAGCCTCGATGTTCGCCGTCGTGATCTTGACGAACCGCCGCTTGTAGGCGGGCGTGTTGGCGTTGGCGATGTTGGCGCTGACGACGCGCGCCTGCTCCTCGATGCAGCGGATGCCCGCCGCGAGCAGCTCGGCGGTCACCGACTCGAGCGCGAGGGTCCGCGGCTCGGCGGAGCTCGACGCCTCGGCGACGCGCGGCTTGCCGAGCAGCCACGCGTCGACGGCGTGCACGCCTGACGCGTGATCGGCCGTCGCGTAGATCGCTGCCGGAGCAGGGTCGGCCGGACTCGTCTGACAACCCGTCAAGAGCGCGGCGGTCGCCGCGCACGTCGTCGCAATGTGTCGCTTCATGATCCTCCGCCGTCGCGGTCCACGACGTCTGCCGGGCCCGTGTCGATTTCATCGACATCGCGCGGTCCCGCCTTGAGTCCGTTGGCAGCGGAGCTTCGCCCTACGCAATCCGGCCCAGCGCGCTAGAGTCCGGGCGATGGCCACCCGCCGCTACGGCACGATCGTCCGCCACCTCAAGGAGGACCCGGACACCGCCGCTGAGCTCGCGGCCAAGCTCCCCGACGACCAGTTGATCGAGCTGGCAGCGGCGCTGCGGGACGAGATGCAGGAGCGCGCACGCGCGAGCGGCGACGCCGACGCCGTGATCGAGGCCGCCTTCGAAACGGGCTTCGCGCGGGACGGTCTGGGCAAGCTGCCGTGGATCGAGAAGCCGTTCCTGGTGTGCCCGGGCGGGCTGGTGGCGAAGAACCGGGCCAACCACAAGTGCCAGTTCGTGTCCGCCGACGACAACTGGGTCTGGGAGAGCAGCGACCTGGTCCGCGAGGACAAGCGGTCGATGCCCGGCGACGAAGAGGGCTTCCGCGCGATCGCGCTGCTGCCGATCGTCGAGGGCATGCAGCTCGACGTCGTGCGCGCGCGCATGCGGCAGGGCCAGCACAACGTCGAGCGCGTCACCAGCATGACCGTGCGCCGCGGACGGCTGGTCGAGGTCGAGCAGCGCGATGTCTCCGCGCGCGGCGCGCGTTGACGTTGTAGGACCGCGTCCGTTCCCCCAGACTGCCTACGTGCCTCGCCGCGACCGACAGCCGAACCCGTCCGAACAGACGTTCGCGTGTCGCCACTTCGGCGTCTGCGGCGGCTGCTCGCTGCTGGACCAACCAGTCGCCTGGCAGCTGCACGACAAGGTCGCTGCGTGCGAGGAGATGCTGGCGCCGTATCTCGGCGGCGTGAAGGTCGAACACGAGCTTCCGCAGCGCGCGCAGCGCTGGTTCCGTTCGCGGCTGCTCTACCCGGTGCGGCAGGACCGCGACCGCAAGCCGATCCTCGGCATCTACGAGTACAGAAGCCACCACGTCGTGCGCATCGAGGAGTGCCAGACGCAGGACCTTTGGCTGACGCAGCTCGGCAAGCGCGTCGAAGACATCCTGCGCGAGCTGCGGCTCGAGGGCTTCCACCCGGGACGCCGACGCGGCGTCGCCAAGGCGTTCTGGGCGCGGCTCGCGAGCGGCACCGGCGAGGTGCTCGCCGGTCTGGTGACGCGGCCGGGGCCCTTCGCAGAAGGCGCGCGCTTCGCGGAGCTGCTCGAGAGCGCGGCGGGCGAGCTGCCGCAGCGCGGTCGCCCGCGACGCCTGGTCGGCGTGATGCACTCGATCAGCGACCGCGACGACGACTTCCTGCTCGGCCACCGCCACGTACCGCTGCGCGGCCGTGACCACGTCGTCGATCGCCGCGACGGGCTGTCGTTCCGCGTCAGCGCCGGCAGCTTCTACCAGATCCACAGCGGCGCCTACCAGCTGCTCTACGCGCCCGCGATCGCGATGTGCGGCGACGTCGACGGCAAGCGCGTCGTCGACGGCTACGGCGGCATCGGTGCGTTCGGGCTGCGGCTCGCTGCGGCAGGCGCGCGCGACGTGCTGGTGGTCGAGGACAACGCGGCGGCGTGCCGCGACGCCGAAGCCAACGCCGCCGCGAACGAGCTGCCGCAGGTGCGCGTGCAGCGCGCGTCCTTCCCGAAGGCCGACCTGCCGGCGGACTGCGACGTCATGGTCGTCGATCCGCCGCGCTCGGGGCTACAGCAAGCTGGCGTCGACGCCGTGTTGAAGAGCCGGCCACTACGGCTCGTCTACGTGGCGTGTGCAGCCGAGGCCTTGCAGCGCGACCTCGCGCCCTTGACCGCGGGCGGCTACCGCGTCACCGCGATGCGCCTGTGCGACCTGTTCCCGCACACCGAGCACGTCGAACTCGTCGCGTGTCTCGAGCGCGGATAGCCTCTCGGCGACCTCCCCGACGACGCCAGATCATGCTCCGACAGGCCCACGTCGCGCTCGCAGCCGTGCTGCTCGGCGCCTCCGCGCTCGCCCAGGTCCCCAACCGCCCGCTCGAGGCCGACCACCTCGCGCTGGGCAAGATGTGGACCTTCGAGAACCCACCTTTGGCCTACCTGGAGCAGGAATACGGCTTCAAGCCCGACCAGAAGTGGCTCGACGCGCTCCGGCTGGGCGCGCTCCGGCTCGGCGAGCGGGACAACCCGTGGTGCTCGGCGTCGTTCGTCTCGCCCAAGGGCCTGATCATGACGAACCACCACTGCGTCCGGGATCAGATCGCCGCGATCCAAGGCCCGAACAACTGGGTCCGAGACGGCTTCGCTGCGACCGCGCTCGACGACGAAGTGCCGATCCCAGGGCTGACCGTGCAGCAGCTCATCGCGCAAGAAGACGTCACGGCGCGCGTCGAAGAAGGCGTCGCAGCGGCGGGCGACGCCGGCGCCGCCGCGCGACGTGACGCGAACATCGCTGCAATCGAAGCCGCCGCCGACGCGGCGCATCCGGGCCACATGCACGAGGTCGTGGCGCTCTACCACGGCGCGGTGCACCAGCTCTACCGCTACCGGGTGTGGGACGACCTCCGCCTGGTCGTCGCGCCGCACCTGCAGACCGCCCACTACGGCGGCGAAGCGGACAACTTCACCTACCCGCGCTGGGGCATCGACTTCGCGTTCGTGCGCGCCTACGTCGACGACGCGCCCGCCGACACGGCGGCGCACTACTTCCGCTGGCGACGAGAGGGCGCGCAGGACGGCGAGCTGGTGTTCGTGCCCGGCAACCCGGGCAAC
>JBERSB010000092.1:0-2887 GCA_041236755.1 Luminiphilus sp.
CCTCGTCCTGATCGGGCGCGTCGCTGATGCGCAGCGCGTAGATCCGGTAGCCGTCGTGTGTCAGCGGCGCGCCGTAGCGTGACTGCAGGTCGTAGACCTTGCAGAGCGACGGGTAGCTCTGCTCGAGCGCCTGCAGGTCGGCGACGACGTCTGCGCGCGTGTGGTAGCCGGGCCAGCTGTAGAACTGCGCAGCGGCGCTTCCGGCCGCCGCGATCTGGCTGTAGGGCTGCGATCGTTCGAGCACCAAGAACAACGTGCCCGGCGGCAGCGCAGCGCGCAGGTCGCGCAGCTCTTCGCGGCCGATGATGACCGTCGCCGTTTGCCAGCCACCCTGCTGGTGGACCTGCACGTGGTCCCCGATGACGCCCTGGTCCGCGAGCGCCTGCTGCAAGCCGGGCTGCCCGGTGATCTGCACGCGCATCGACTCGCCGATCGGCGTCGATTGTTGGGCCGGGAGAGCGGCGAGCCAGAGCAGCACCGAGAGCAGCCCTGCGAGTTCAGGTCGCGACAGCATAGCTACGCCATGCTAGCGCCGATCGTTCTCGTGCGCTCACTCGCCGGCGTCGCCGCGCTCCTCGAGGTCCGCGAAGCGGGCGCGCAGCTCGGGCGTCGGCACCCAGCACACCTGCTGGCGGCCGAACCAGCGGATGCGGTTGCGCGCCACCCAGTCGTAGACCCAGTCGCGCAACGGCCGCGGCACCGCGAGGAGCACGGACGACAGCGGCCAGAGGCGTCCGAGGCCGCGCAGGATCGCGAGCGCCGCCGCCGACCGCGTGCGCGCGCGCCCGTCGGCGACCAACACGATGCTGTCGGGCAACTCTCCCTGCACGCCGGCGTCGCGCCGCGCCGCCTGGGCGGCAGCCGACCCGAGCGCAGCGAACCGGAACCGCGCCGACGGGTCCCGCTTGATGACGAACTGAACGAAGCCGTTGCAGAGGCTGCAGTCGCCGTCGAACAGGATCAGGGGCTGGTCGGCGTCGCCGGTCACGGGTTCGAGATGCTACGGCACGCGGCCGCAGCAGCGTTAGCGGGCGGTCGGGGACCGCTGCACGTAGGCTATCGGCATGGGCCACCTCCGCACGCTGCTCGCCTCGCTGCTCGCGCTCGCAACGGCCGCGGTGCTAGGCGCTCCGCGCGCAGCCGCGCAGGCGCTACCGCAGAAGACGATCGACCCGCGCGGCGTGCCCGGCGCGCTGGTGGTCGCCGGCGGTGGGCGGCTGCCCGCTGACGTCTACGCGCGGTTCCTCGAGCTCGCCGGCGGCGACGACGCCTCGGTCGTGCTCGTGCCGACCGCGAGCAGCCGCTCTGACACCGAGGAAGGACGGGCGCGCACGCTCGAACGCTGGCGCGCCGACCACCCGGGCGTCACGTTCTCCTTGCTGCACACCCGCGACCGCGCCGTCAGCGACAGCGCGTCGTTCTGCGCGCCGCTGCAGCGCGCGACCGCGGTCTGGTTCGGCGGCGGCGCGCAGCAGCGCATCGCCGACGCCTACGTCGGCACGCGCTTTGCGCGCGAGCTGCGCGCGCTGCTCGAGCGCGGCGGCGTCGTCGGCGGCAGCTCGGCGGGCGCGGCGATCCAGAGCCTGACGATGATCGCGCGCGGCAAAGACCCGCCGGAGCTCTCGGTCGGCCTCGACCTGGTGCCCGACGCGATCGTCGACCAGCACTTCCTGGCTCGAAAGCGGCTGCCGCGGCTGCTGCAGGCCCTGTCCGCGCGACCCGGCCACTTCGGCCTCGGCGTCGACGAAGGTACGGCGGTGGTCGTACGCGGCCGCGAACTCCGCGTGCTCGGGGACAGCGAAGCCCTGCTGGTGCTCGCGAAGAGCGCAGGCAAGCCGGAGCGCGTCGTGCGCCTGCGCGCGGGCGACCGCGCCGACCTCATGACGTGGCAGCGGGCGGCGCGGCAGCGCGCAGCCGGACCCTGGCCGACCGAGCGCATGCCGTCGCCCGTCGTCGCCCGCGGCGCCTTGATGCTCGGCGGCGGCGGACGCCTGCCGAGGGAGGTGTTCGAGCGGTTCGTCGCGCTGGCGGGCGGCGCCGAGCCGGCGCGGATCGTGGTCGCGCCGACGGCGATGCCGCGCCGGCCGGGCGCGCGCGAGGACCGCGTCGCCGAGATGCTGCGGCGCATGGGCGTCATCGACGTCGCCGTGCTCGAGCCACGCCACCCTGGCGAGGTGACCGAGGCGCACGTCGCCATGCTCGACCGCGCGACGGGCGTGTGGTTCGGCGGCGGTCGCCAGTGGCGCACGGTCGACGCGTTCGAGGGCACCCCGGTCGTGGCGGCGTTCCATCGGGTGCTGGCGCGCGGCGGCGTGATCGCCGGCAGCTCGGCGGGCGCCACCATCCAGGGCGAGTTCCTGGTGCGCGGCAACCCGCTCGGGAACACCGACATGTGGTGCGAGGGCTACGACCGCGGGTTCGCGTTCCTGCCCGGCTGCGCGGTGGACCAGCACTTCCTGGCGCGCGCGCGCGTCAAGGACCTGCAGGAGGTCGTCGGGCTGTGCCCACAGCTCATCGGCATCGGCGTCGACGAGGGCACCTGCGCGCTGGTGACCGGCAGCACCCTCGAGGTGCTCGGCGCGAGCAAGGTGGGCGTCGTCGACATCCGCAACGGGCGCGGGCTCCTGATCCCGCCGGCGTGGATCGAGCCCGGAGAGCGCTGGGACCTGCGCGCAGCGAAGAAGCTCGAAGACTGACCGAGCGCGTCGCGCAGCTACCGACCCGCGGCATCTTCTGCCGCATGTTCGTCCTCGTCGCCCCACAAGAACGCCTGCACCGGCGCCGTCAGGCAGTCCAGCGCCAGCGCGAACGGCGTGCACAGGAGCCGCAGCCCGAACAGCTCCCACGACCACTCCGTGTCGGGATCGTAGCGCATCGCGTGCTCGGT
>JBERSB010000093.1:0-6070 GCA_041236755.1 Luminiphilus sp.
ACCCGTACATCAACTTCCCGAGCCGCACGACCAAGCTCGAGCACGTCGGCCGCTTCGGCCTGAACACCGTCTCGTCGCTGCCGCTCGTCGACGAGATCACGACGCGCTGATCGGGCTGGCCTCAAGCGGGCTTCCCCTTCAGCGGGCCGGCCCTCTTCGGTTCGGGCCGACATCCTGTCGGCGCCCGCTCATGCCGAGCGCATGAGCACTGCGCGCCCTTCTGAAAGGCGCGCCCCCAGCTGCCCTCAGTCAGCTCCCTCAGTCAGCTGGCCTCTCTCAGCGGCGCTCCCAGACGGCGAGCTGCCGCACGCGCGCAGCCGGCGCGGGCAGCTCGTAGCGCCATGTGCGCTCGTGACGGAAGCGGCCGAGCTTGTCGGGGACCTCGGCGCCGTCCTCCAGCCACAGCGCGAGGTGGCCGCCGGGGCGCACCAGCGGCTCGGCGAGGGACGCGACCACGTCGGGGCGCGCGACGGCCCGCGCGGTGCAGAGGTCGAAGCCGTGGCGGAAGTCCTTGCGCAGCGCCGGCGCCTGGCTCGCGTCCATCTGGATCGTCTCGACCCGGTCGATGCCCGCGGTGACGAGGCACGCGCCGATCGCGCGGACCTTCTTGCCGGTCTTGTCCATCAGGACCGCGGTCGCGCGCGGGCACAGCGCCGCGACGCCGACGCCCGGGAACCCGTTGCCGGTGCCGAGGTCGAGCACGTGGCGGGGGTGGAGGCCGCTCAGCTGGAACGCGAGGCTGTCGAGCGCGTGCAGCACGACGGCCTGCTCGCGATCGCGCACCGCGGTCAGGTTGATGTGCTGGTTGGTGGCGAGCATCGCGTCGAGATACGCGAGCACCTCCTCGGCGGCCTGCTCGTCGACCTCGACCTGCATGCGCGCGGCTGCCGCTACCAGCGCTGCGGTGTCCGTCGGTTCTTCGGTGCTGCTCACGGATGGGATCTTTGGGGCGGCGCGGGTCGATCGCAACCGTCGAGCGTCACGGACCGTCTCCGTGCTCGTCGGCGAGGCGACGCAGCAGGCCGTCTGCGCCCTCTTCGGCGGCCATGCTCTGCACGTCCGTGAGCCGCCGCAGCCACGTCGTCTGCCGCCGGATCAGCTTGTGCGTGTTGCGCCGGATGCGGTTGCGCAGCTCGGTGCGGTCCTTGTAGCGGCCGCGCAGGAAGTCCAGGCACTCGGCGTAGCCGATCGCAGCGCCTGCGGTGCGCGAGAACCCGCCGTCCTGGTGGATACGCGCGGTCTCGTCGAGCAGGCCCTGGTCGAGCATCTGCTCGGTGCGCGCCTTGACGCGCTGGTGGAGCTCGTCGCGCGCGCGCGTGATGCAGACCACGCGGCAGTCGCGCTGCCAGCCGCTGCGCTCGAACTGCTCCTGCTGGCTCGAGATGGTCTCGCCCGTGAGTTCGAGCACCTCGAGGGCGCGCACGAGCCTGCGGAGGTCCTTGCGGTGGATGCGCGCCGCGGCGTCGGGGTCGCGCTCCAGCAACTCTTCGTGCAGCGCGCCGGGGGCCTCGCGCTCGCGCGCCTCGAGCCGCCTGCGCAGCTCCGGGTCGGCCTGGGGTCCCTGCATCATGCCCTTGAAGAACGCCATCAGGTAGAGCGGCGTGCCGCCGACGAACAGCGCCTCGCGCCCGCGCTCCCGCAGCTCATCCAGCTTCTGGTCGGCGAGCTCGCACCAGCGCGCCGTGTCGAAGGTCTCGTGCGGGTCGACGAGGTCGACGAGGTGGTGCGGCACCCGCGCGCGCTCGCTCGCGGTGGGCTTGGCCGTGCCGATGTCCATCCGGCGGTAGACGGCCATGGAGTCCATCGACAGGATCTCCCGGCCCGTGCGCGCGGCGATCTCGACGGCCAGCGCGGTCTTGCCGGACGCCGTCGGGCCCGTGACGACCCACAGCGGGGCGCGTCGAGACGCTCTGTCGTGCACCTGGGTCACCTCCTCGGGAAGTTAGCGGCTCTGCCCTTTCTCGTCGCGCCTCGGGTCATTACCGTTTGTCGCCCGACCGCCGATGATCGCGTTCCTCTCCGACATCCACAGCAACATCGAGGCGCTCTCGGTCTGCCTCGCCGAGATCGAGGAGCAGGGCGCAGACCGCCTGATCTGCCTCGGCGACGTGATCGGCTACGGTCCGCAGCCGCGCGACGCGCTGCGCACGATCATGGACCGCTGTGAGTTCTCGCTGCTGGGCAACCACGAGCACGGCGCGATGTTCTACGCGTCGGACTTCAACCCGCGGGCGCGGCAGGCGATCGACTGGACGCGCGACCAGCTGAGCCGCCGCGACTGTCCGAGGGAGGAGAACACCGCGTTCTGGCAGTACCTCGACGGCATGAAGAAGGAGCACCGCGAGGCCTCGATGCTGTTCGTGCACGGCTCGCCGCGCGACCCGGTCCGCGAATACATGGTGCCGCGCGACGCGCTCGACCAGCAGAAGATGGGGGAGTGCTTCGCCAAGATGGGCGACGCCTCGCTCTGCTTCATCGGCCACAGCCACGTGCCCGGCGTGTTCACCAAGTCCGGGCAGTTCCTGCTGCCGTCCGAGATCGGCATGCAGTGGCAGGTCGACGAGCCGGCGATCGTGAACATCGGCTCGGTCGGGCAGCCGCGCGACGGGGATCCTCGCTCCTCATTCGTCACCTACGACGGCGACGGGACCAACGGCACCGTGCGGTTCCACCGCGTTGCCTACGACGTCGCGACCACGATGCAGAAGATCCGCGACATCGAAGAGCTGCCCGAGTACCTCGCCGACCGCTTGGAGCAGGGCCGCTGAGCGCTGTGCAGCCGTCGCCCACCGAGGACCACCGTGTCCGAACTGTCCGCCTTGACCGCTTGATTGACGCGCGCGCCTGCGCGCACAGCCTCCCGATGTCGACCGCCACTCGCTTCCTCGTCTCGCTGCTGAGCTTCTGCGCGCTGCTCTGCGCCCAGAGCAGTCCGGAGCTGATCCGACAGTTCGGAGAGCCCGGCGAACCGGGTAGCTACCGCGTCGGCTTCAGCAGCCGCAGCGCCGGCATCCTCTGGCTGCAGGCGACCGACCACTACGTATCGTGGGAGAAGGCTCGGCACGAGGAGCGCGAGACCGGGGACTACCTGCTGCTGATCGACAACACGAACAGCGCGCTGCGCATGTTAGGCGCCGACGGCGGCGCGTTCGCGGTGGATCCCGCCGACGCGAACTGGCAGTACGAGGAGCTCGCCGACGGCGTCCAGTTCACGCTCGACGACCAGCAGGGACTCGTGCTGCAGAAGGTCGTGCGCCACGACGCCGCGCAGCGCGCGCTCGTGCTGGAACTGACGCTGCAGAACGTCAGCTCGGACGCGACCGGCACGCAGGCGTTCTCGCTGCTCGGCCCGGCGCTGGTCGTGCCGCAGCAGTCGTCCTTGTTCGGCCAGGTCGCCGTCTCGATCGCCGCGCCGATCGGCGGGGAAGCGCAGCACGTCAAGCCCGCGGCCGACGGCAAGCTGCAGCAACTCGACGTCGCGCCCGACGTGCTCTCGTTCGCCGGCAGCAGCAACCGCTTCTTCGGCGCGTTCCTCTACCCGATGGACGAGGCGAGCCGCGGAAACCTGACGCAGTTCGAGGTGCTGACGGTCCCGCCGAGGCAGGGCCACGAAGACAACCTGACGACGCGCATCCGCTACGGGCTCAACTTCGCGATCCCGGCCAAGGGGGCCGCGACGACGGCGTCGTTCGGCCTCTACATCGGGCCCAAGTCCTACCGCGTCTTCGAGACCCTCGCGGAGCCCGAGCGCTTCGCGCCGATCCTGGACGTCGACCTCAACCCGCCGTGCTGCGGCATCGACATCCCCGGCGGCCGCTTCATGGCCAAGGTGCTCATCGGCCTGCTGGGGACGTTCTACGAGGTGCTCGGCAACTGGGGCTTCGCGATCATCCTGCTGACGATCCTGGTGCGCGGGAGCATGTTCCCGCTGAACTTCAAGATGCAGAAGTCGATGCGGGCCTACGGCAGCAAGATGGCCAAGCTCAAGCCGCAGCTCGACGCGCTCAAGAAGCAGTACGGCGACGACCAGAAGGGCTACCAGCAGGCGATGATCCAGTTCCAGCGCGAGCACAAGATCATGCCGCCCATCGGCGGGTGCTTGCCGATCTTCCTGACGATGCCGATCTACCTCGGCCTGTTCACCGCGCTGCGCACGGCCTACGACCTGCGCCAGGAGCCGTGGATGTTCTGGGTCGAGGACCTCAGCACCAGCGACGCGCTGGCGTCGCTGCCGTTCTGGCCCGGGATCTTCAACCTGCTCCCGCTCTTGTGGATGGGGCTGTTCGTGTTCATGACGCTGCGCCAGCCGCTGCCGACCGACCCGCAGCAGCGCCAGATGCAGATGATGATGCGCTTCATGCCGATCCTGTTCGGCGTGATGCTCTACAACTACGCCTCGGCGCTGCTGCTCTACATGGTGACGTCGATGCTCTGGTCGCTGGTCGAGAGCACGATCGTCAAGAAGATCCTCGGCCCGATCGACCCCAACGCGGGTGCGATGGCGCCGACGCCGATCTGAGCCTGCCGCTCAGGTCGCAGTGGTTCAGGCCCCTGCGGTTCAGGCCTCGGTTGTTCAGGCCCCTGTGATTCAGGCCTCGGCGGCGTCCGCGTCGGCGCGGTCTGGCTCGTGCGCAGCTTCGGCTGCCGGCAGCAGGAAGTCGAGCTGCAGCGCGCCGTCGCCGAGCCGGCGCACCGTCGCCTGCCCGCGGTGGCCCTGCACCACCGTCTGCGCGAGGAACAGGCCGAGGCCGTGGCTCTGCCCGCGGATCAACCGCTGCGGGTAGAACGGCTCGAACGTGTTCGGCAGCCGCCAGGTCGCGAGGCCCTGACCTCTGGCGACGACGCGCACGCGGCGGGCCTTTGTGGCGGCGGTCAGCTCCAGGTGCGCGCTCGACGCGAGCGCGGCCACCTCGTCGGCGAACTGCACGAGCGCGGTGACCGCGAGCGCCAGCTGGTCGGGGTCGCCGGTCACGGTCTGCGCTTCGGCCGGCATCGCGACCGTCGCCGACGGCACGTCCGGCTGCCGCCGCGCGACGGCGCGCGCGACCAGCTCGGCGAGGTCGACCTGTTCGCGTCGGCGCGGGCCGCCCGCGGCTTCGGACAGCTGCCGCAGCCGGTCGACCGCGGCCTGGATGCGGCCCAGCCCGTCGAGCGCCGCGTCGACCTGGTCGCGTCGGTTGCTGTCCTCGCGCTGGCCGAGCTGCGCCTTGAGCAGCTGCAGGTGCCCCGAGACGAACATCAGCGGGTTGTTGATCTCGTCCGAGAGGCCGTGCGCGAGGTCCACGAAGACCTCCGGCCGCGGGCGGTCGCCGCCCTGCACCCGCTGTTCGATCGCGCCGGCGAGCTGCCCGGGCGCGTCGGGGTAGACGATGAGCTGCGCGGCCAGGCGCGCTGCGACCGGGCCCATCGTCACCTCGCCTGCGGCGTCGGTGACGACGGCGACGGCGAGCGCCGGCCACAGCCGCTGGAGCAGCCGCACCGCGCCGACCTCTTCGGAGGCGTGCTCGCCGAACTGCACCAGCAGCAGATCCGGCTGCAGGCGCGTCAGCGCCTCGGTGTCGGCCACGACCGACGTGAGCGCTCGCACCTCGGGCTGCCGCGGCAGCTGCCGGAGGTCTGCGACCAGGCCCGCGTCGACCTGGCCTACAACCGCGATGCGAACGGGCCGATCCATGGGTGCGTTTGCCTACGCAAGTCCCAAGCCAGAAGCCGCGTAGCGCATCGCAGAGAGGCTAACGCCCGCCCTGTCCGATGTCACCATATCAGCGGCGCTGGGCGCTATAGGGCCGGCACCGGAACGGACGATACAAACCCCGGTGACGACCGAAGAAGAGGAGCAGCGCCGGGGTCCGGACGGCGAGCAGGCCGAGGGCTCCGAAGCGCAGCCGCGCCTGCGCGCGGTGCGGGGTCCGGTGGCGACGGAGGACGCGCCCGAGGCGCCGCCGCCCGTGCGGCTGCGCCGCGAGTTCACGGGCCTCACCGTCGCCGACCTCCTGCGCGACGAGGTCGTCGAGAGCCTGCCCGGACAGGTCCGCTCCGCGCTCGAGCACATCGAGCGCGGCGACCTCGC
>JBERSB010000094.1:0-2438 GCA_041236755.1 Luminiphilus sp.
AGGAGGCCGGCCCGATCGACGACGTCGAGCTCTGTGCGCCCATACTCTGCCCCGACCTCTGCCGGCGTTACCTCACCGCCGGTGTGCTGCGCCAGCCACTGCAGGCCGTAGCAGATGCCGAGCACCGGCACGCCGAGCGCGAGCAGCTCGGCGTCGAGCTCCGGCGCGTCGTGCGCGTAGACCGAGCGAGGTCCGCCGCTGAGGATCACCGCCTTGGGCTGCATGTGCTTCGCGGTGAACATGGCGCGCTCGGGCACGGTGATCCGCGAGTAGACGCCGAGCTCGCGGACGCGCCGCGCGATCAGCTGGCAGTATTGGGCGCCGAAGTCGACGATAAGGACGCCGCCGGTGACCCCTTCCTCTGGTTGGCTCATGCCTCGCCGCTGTAGTTCGGCGCCTCCTTGGTGATCTGGATGTCGTGCGGGTGGGACTCGCGCAACGTCGCGGCGCTGATCCGCAGGAACTTCGCCTTCTCGTTGAGCTCGCCGAGCGTGCGCTCGCCGCAGTAGCCCATGCCCGAGCGCACGCCGCCGACCAGCTGGTAGACGTAGTCGGTGACGTTGCCCTTGTAGGGCACCATGCCCTCGACGCCCTCGGGCACGAACTTCATCTTCTCGGTCACGTCGCCCTGCGCGTAGCGGTCGGCCGAGCCGCGCTCCATCGCGCCCAGCGAGCCCATGCCCCGCACCGCTTTGAACTGCCGGCCGCGATAGAGGATCGTCTCGCCGGGCGACTCCTCGGTGCCCGCCAGCAGCGAGCCGAGCATGACCGTCGACGCGCCGGCCGCCAGCGCCTTGACGATGTCGCCGGACTGGCGCACGCCGCCGTCGGCGATCACCGGCACGCCGTCGGGCGCGCAGGCGCGCACCGCCTCCATGACCGCCGTCAGCTGCGGCACGCCGCAGCCCGTGACGACGCGCGTCGTGCAGATCGAGCCGGGTCCGATGCCGACCTTGACGCCGTCCGCGCCGGCGTCGACCAGCGCCTTAGCGCCGTCGTAGCTGCCGACGTTGCCCGCGACCACCGGCACGTCGCTGGCCTCCTTGATGGCCTTGACCGTGTCGATGACGTTCTGGCTGTGTCCGTGCGCGGTGTCGACGACGACCACGTCGCAGCCGGCCTCGACCAGCTTGCCGACCCGCTCCAGGTCGTGCACGCCGACGGCGGCGCCCACCAGCAGACGACCCCGGCTGTCGCGCGCGGCCATCGGGTACTCCTCGGTGCCGCGGATGTCGCGCATCGTGATCAGCCCTGCCAGCGTGCCGTCCTCGTTGACGAGGATCAGCTTCTCGACCTTGTTCGTGCGCAGCACCTGGCGCGCCTGATCGAGCGTCGTGCCGGGCTGCGCGGTGACCAGGTCCTTGCAGGTCATCACGTCCCCGACCTTCTGGCTGCGGTCCTCGACGAAGCGGAGGTCGCGGTTGGTCAGGATCCCCACGACCCTGCGGCCCGCGTCGACCACCGGCAGGCCGCTGATCTTGTGGGTCTGCATCAGGTCCTTGGCGTGCCCGACGAGGTCGTCGGGGGACAGCGTGTTCGGGTCGACGATCACGCCGTTGGCCGAACGCTTGACCTTGTCGACCTCGATGACCTGCTTGTCGACCGAGAGGTTCTTGTGCACGATGCCGATGCCGCCCTGCTGCGCGAGCGCCACCGCCATGCGGGACTCGGTCACCGTGTCCATCGCCGCGCTGACGATCGGGACCTGCAGCGTCACGCCACGGCAGAAGCGGGTCTTGGTCTCGACGTCGCGAGGCAGCGCCGAGCCCATCTGGGGCACCAGCAGGACATCGTCGTAGGTGAGGCCTTCGCCGAGGATCTCAGCCAACAGCTTTCTCCGGGGTTGGACGGGAAAGCGTTGGGACAGTAGCGGCCTTCGCGCCGCATTACCACACTCTGTTGACCGACTTCGACGGTCGCCCACCATCGGTTGGGGTCTCGCGGAGCGGCCTCAGCGGGGCTCGGGCCGCCACACGAGCTCTCGTGACCCGGCCTGGAGCTTCCAGATCCGCTCCGAAGTCCGCCCCTGGCTCCGCAGGGTCAACGTGCACGGGCCGTCGGGCGCCGAGAACGTGACGCCGGTCGCGCTCGCCGCCCCGCGCCACCGGAAGCCGGATTCGTGGACTACCGTCAGAGTGCCCGGCGCCGGCAGCGGCGGCTCGAACCACACCGTCGCCACGGGGTGGACGGCAGCCGCAGGCGCCGGCTCCCGCGGCCCGGCGCACGCCGCAGCGGCCGCCAGCAGCACGACCGCCGCCCGCATCACGCCCGCGAGAAGCGCGCGCGCGCCGGCTCGTCGCGGTGCGCGCAGCGCACGTCGCGGCGGTTGACGGCGAGGTGCAGCAGGATCGGCCAGCAGTCCGCCGGGTCGGCCCCGCCGGCCGCGGCCAGCGCCACGACGTCCCGCGGCTCGTCGGTTATCGCCGCGAGCAGCTGCG
>JBERSB010000095.1:0-29433 GCA_041236755.1 Luminiphilus sp.
AGCCCGACCCACGCCCAGTCGACGGCGGCGCCCGCGGTGCGCGGCGCGCCGCGCAGCCAGAGCTCGCCGACGCTCGCGCCAACGTGTGCGATCGGCGCAAAGGTCTCGATCGCGCCGTCGTCGGCGTCCCGGCGCTGCACCGCGCCGGCCTGCGCCTGCAACGAGAGGCGCCGGCCACCGTGCGTCAGGCCGGTGTCGATGACCACGCGGCCTTGCTGGTCGAGCAGGATCACGCGGGCCTCGGCGCCGGCTGCTGCTGCTGCACCATCGCCGGATGCAGCCAGCTGGTCGCACGCGGCAGCGGCGAGGACCGACAGGCGCATCACGTCGCCGCGCGCGAGCAGCGGCGCTGCGCGCCGGGCGGTCGAGGTCGCCGCCGCGAGGTCACGCCGCTCCGCTGCCGAAGCGAGCGATCGGCGCTCACGGTCGGCGCCGAGGAAGCCGAGCAGGACCGAGACGAAGAAGGCCCCCACGGACAGCGCCGTGACGAGTCGGCGGGTCAGCGTCCAACCCCGGCGAGGACTTGCGGTTCGCGCGTTCATCCTCAGGGATATCGACCATGAGAACGGCCCGCAATGAGCAGACCTCGGGCCTGCCAGGGCTGCACGGGAGCGGGCGGCGGCCGCGCAATACGACCTCACCGGAGAGCGGCGTTGCGAGCCTGCGGAGCCGGCCCGCTCAGGGAGCCGCGAAGCGCGCTACTTGAACTTGATCGCTTCGAGGCTCTCGACGTGCAGCTGGTAGATGTCCACGCAGTAGCCGTCCATCACCGTCGCCTCGACCTTGAACGTGCCGATGATCTTCAGCGGGTCGAAGAAGTAGTCGGTGGTCTTCTTCTTGGGCATGACCACGCGCACGATGCCGTGGATATCCGGCGGCTGGCCGTAGCAGCACGACCACAGCGACTCGACGAGCAAGAACTCCTTGATGTTCTGCACCTCGTCGATCGGCAGCATGAAGCCGGTCATCAGGACCTTCTTGCCGGACAGGTCCTTGACGCGCTTTGGCATGCCCTTGAGGCCGTCTTCGTACGGCCACGAGGTCAGCTCGTCGAACGGCAGGATCTTGTCGAGGCCGGTGATCTTGCCCGCCTTGATCTCCTTCTGCAGGCGCTTCTCGACCTCGAGCATCTGCTCGGCGCTGCGCATGGCGGCGATGTCCGCCGGGTCGGTTCCCTTGGGCATCGGCGCGTCCTGTTCGGGGCGCTCGACCTGGGGGTCCTTCTTGGTGCCCTTCTCTCCCTTGCCGTTCCCGCCCTTCGGGTCCTGGCCGACCTTCTTGGAGCCGGACTTGGGCGGCTCCACCTTCTTGGCAGGGTCCTGCTTGGCGGGATCTTGCGTCTTCTCTGCCGACTCGACCTTGGGGGCGGGCTCGGCCTTCGTGGCCGGCGGGGCCTGGCAGAGCAGCAGGCAGGGCAACGAGAGGAGCGCGATCACGGTCTTCATGGGCATTGCGGAGCCGCGTCGTAGCGGCGCAACCGATGGTATACGAGGGTTCGCACGAAACGTTGCGGGAGCGGCGGATTTCCGGGTTTCGACGCGCGCGGCCGGCGTTCGAAGGCGGCAGGTCGCGCGCAGCGCACGACCTATGCGCTGCCGCGGACGCGCCGCCTCGATCCAGGACGGCGACACGTGAAGCGCAACCGTCCATGCCATCGCGTGGTCTGCGGTCTCGCGGCGCGGACGCCGTGTTCTCGGCCGCACGCTGGCAGAGACCTTGGCCGCGGGCGACACTCGCAGGTGTGAACGACTCGTCCGGCAGGATGCGCCCGGCGCTGTTGCTCGTGGTGCTCGTCGGGATCGCCGGGCTCGCGATGCTGCTGAAGAGCCGCGCAGGCGCGGCCTTTCGCGGCCCCGCGCTGGTCTACGGCCGCCCGGTGCAAAAAGAGCCGCTGCTCGAGCTCGCCGCGCAGCGCGCGCCGAGCGACTTGGGCGCGCGCGCGATGCACCACTGCCGCGCGCTGGTCGGCTTCGGCGAGCGCTACTTCGGCATGCCCGGGTGGTCGCAGCAGCTCGACTACATCCTGCAGGAGCTGGGCAGGCACGGCATTGCAGCGACCCGCGACACCTGGACGGATCGCAGGGAACGCATCACGTTCAGCAACGTGCGCGCCACGCTGAAGGGCAAGCGCCCCGAGCGCATCGTGCTCGCGTGCCACCACGACACCAAGTGCACGAGGGGCCACCCGATCGCGGCGCAGAACTTCCACTTCGTCGGCGCCAACGACGGCGCCAGCGGCGTCGGCCTCCTGCTCGCGCTCGCGCCGCTGCTCAAGGCGCGCGCGAACGACGCGACGATCGACCTCGTGTTCTTCGACGGCGAGGAGAGCCTCGACTTCGACTGGAACGACGACCGCGCGCTGTTCGGCAGCAAGCGGTTCGTCGCGCGCCACCTGGAGGCGCGCGCCCGCGGCGACGAGGCGCCGATCGCGGCGGTGATCCTGGTGGACATGGTCGGGCGGACCGAACTGCACATCCAAGAAGAGCTCTATTCGACGCCGGCGCTGCGGCGCATCTGCTGGTCGGCGGCGGCCGCGACCGGCCACCAGCAGCAGTTCTTCCGCTTCGCCGAGGCCGCCAAGGACGACCACGCGCCGTTCCTCGAAGCCGGCATCCCCGCGGTCGACCTGATCGACCTCAAAGGCAACCCCTACTGGCACACCCAGCACGACACGCTCGAGAACATGTCACAGCAGAGCCTGCAGCAGGTCGCCGATGTCGTGCTGACGATGCTGCCCGCCGTCGAGCGGGCCTTCGTGTCGGCCGGCGGCTGACGGCGCCGCGGCCTGACCCGACGGGAGATCTCCGCCAGTAGTTCTGGGCGAGCTAGTAGTTCTGGGCGAGCTAGTAATTCTGGGCGAGATTGTCGGCGACCTGCGTCATCGAGCCCTTCACCGCCGGCGCGAGGCCCGCGAGCGCGCCGATCCCGGTCACGCCGACGAGCAGCCACAGCTCCCAAGGCCGCAGCTGCGCCCAGTCGAGGAAGACCCCCGTCAGGTCCTCGACCAAGTCCTGCAGCGCATAGGCAGCCCCGTGGCACAAGACGAGCCCGAGCAGCGCGCCGAAGAACGACAGCAGCGCGGCCTCGCCGGTGATGATCGTCAGGATCTGCGCGCGGCGCGCGCCCAGCGACCGCATGATCGCGATCTCGCGGCGGCGCTCGTTCATCGTGTTGTAGATCGCGACCGTGATCGAGACGGCCGCGACGAGCAGCACCAGCCACGCGATGACGGCCAGCGCGTCGGCCGCGTTGCCGATCTGGCGGAGGAACTTCGGCACCACGTCCTGCGGCCACGCGACCTGCGCCTCGGGGTGCGAGCCGAACTCGCGCCGCAGGATCTGCGGCCCCATGTGGTCCTTGGGGTCGGCGATCACGGCGGTCAGCGCGATCCGACCCGCGCTGGTCGGCATCGCTTCGATCTGCGCCGGGCTCTTGCCCTGCACCTGCGGCGAGACGAACACGCCTGCTTCGTGGCCGTCGATCAGGAGGTGGATGCCGAGCGGCAGGTAGATCGTGGAGTCGATCGGCGAGTTGGTCGGCGCGAGCACGCCGACGATCTCGCACGAGGCCTCGGGGTGCTCGTGGCTGCCGAACTCGCCGGCCTTGCCGTGCACCGGCGTCACGACGTCGCCGAGCTGCAGCCCGAGCGTGCGCGCGACGCGCGCGCCGATCACGCACTGGCGCCACGCGGGCTGCAGCTGGGGCCGCGCCGGCCGCTGCTCCGCCGGCAGCTCGGCGCGCAGCGCGTTCTCGTAGGCGGCCAGCTGCTCGGCCATCTCGGTCAGCTGCGCGTAGGAGAACGTGAACGGACCGCCGGCAGCGAACACCAGCGGCGCGCGCTTCCACTCGAACAGCGAGAACATCTCGTCGAGCGTCGCGATGACCGGGAAGCTGTAGCTGCTGATGCTGTCCCCGCGCGCCTGCGGGATCGCGTAGCGAACCTGGCTGCGGCGGCCGATGCCGCGGCCGGCGCGCAGCTTCTGGCAGACCTCCAGCGGGATCAGCCCGGGCGCCTCGCCGACGTTGAACACGGTGTTGAGCACCAGCTCCAGCTCGCTCGTGCCGTTGGGCCCCGCGATCGCCTGGTAGCCGCCGATGCTGCCCTCGTAGCGGGCCTCGGTCTGCTCGGCCATCGTCAGGATCGCGGCGTAGAGCGCGGTCGCGACGACGATCGACATCATCGTCAGCACCGTGGCGACGAGCCGGATACGCAGGTTGCGCAGACTGATCGAGACGAGCTTCATCGCGCCGCCTCTGTGCTGTGCGCCTCACCGGACGCGCCGCGCAGCGTCGCCAGGTCGACCGTGCGCTGCATGCGCTCGGCGGACTCGGGGTCGTGCGTGACCATCACCACCGTCTTGCCGGCGTCGGTCGCGATCTGCAGCATCAGGTCGAGCACCTGCCCGCCGGTCGCCTTGTCCTGGTTGCCGAGCGGCTCGTCCATCAGCACCAGCTCGGGGTCGTTGATCAGCGCGCGGCAGATCGCGACGCGCTGCACCTGACCTACCGACAGCTCGGACGGTCGGTGGTGCAGTCGATCGGCGAGCCCGACCTGCTGCAGCAGCGCCTCGGCGCGGAGGCGCGCGTCGCCGCCGGCCCCGCGGCCGAAAAGCGCCCCCATCAGCACGTTCTCGAGCGCGGTGAACGGCTGCAGCAGGTTGAACGTCTGGTAGACCATGCCGATGTGGCGGCCGCGGTGACGGTCCCGCGCGGCCTCGCCCAGCTGGTCCATGCGGGCGCCGACGATCTCGACCTCGCCCCGGTCGGGGCGCAGGATGCCCGCGAGGATGTGCAGCAGCGTGGTCTTGCCGGTGCCCGAGCGCCCGATCAGCGCGACCTGCTCGCCCGCAGCGATCTCCAGGCTGTCGACGGCGCACGCGAGCACGGACTGCTCCCCAAGGGAGTAGCGCTTCTGGACGTCGCGGAGGCGGATCATTCGAGGGTCGGCGGGCCGGGCCGCGGAGGATACGCACCCTCGGCCTTCACGCTCCGTTTTTCCAGGCCGCTGCGACCCAATCCAACTCGCGCTGGATGCGCTCGTGCAGCGGCGCGCTGCCGAAGGTGTCCCCGAGCACCGACCACGTGTAGGTCTCCACTTCGAGCAGCGGCGCGGGCGTGGACTCGGCGGCGAGCGCCGCGAGCGCGCGGCGGACCTCTGCCTGCGTCGATCCGAACGGGCCGTCCTGGTCCCAGTCGAGCGGGACGTGGTAGTGCGTGCGCACGCGGCCCGCGGATGCGAACTCGTCGCGACGCGCGCGCACCTGGTCCAGGTCGAGCGCACGCGCACCGCCTCGCGCCCTGGTCTGGTGCAGGTAGCGCGGCTCGTCGAACGCGAGCAGCTGGTCGAGGCCTTCGGGGCTGCGGACCTCGAGGCACGACGACACCTGGATCTTCGGCACCTCGATGCCGCGCGCGCGCAGGTCCGCGAGCGCAGCCGCCGGCTCCTCGTCGAGCACCGCGAGGTGGCACAGGTCGACGCAGACGCCGAGGTGCCTGCGGAGCGTCTCTGCAGGCACCGTGGTCCAAGCCCCCTCCTCGAACAGCCACTCGTCGAGGAAGTCCGCCGCCTGGGCGACCGTCTCGAGCAGGCAGTTGGGCTCGGGCTCGAGCGCGAGCACGCAGCGCACGCCGGTCTCCCCCTCGACCGCGGCCATCGCGCTCGCGGCCCGGGCGAGGTTGCGCGCCATGCGCCGCAGCTCGCCCTGCTCGGCCGATTCCTCGCGGTAGCCGAGCGGCAGCGTCGAGATCGGCAGCACGTCGCCGGGCTGCATCAGCTGCGCACCCACCTCGGCGCAGCGGCGAGTGTAGAGCAGGCGCTCCTCGTCGCCCCAGTCCGGCAGGTAGACCTGCGTCTTGACGACCTCCTGGTGGAAGTCACCGAACGGGAACGCGTTCAGCGTCCACAGCGGCGCGGCGACGTCCGTCATCGCGTCGGCCAGCCCGGCGCGCGCGCGGTCGTCCTGCGCGAGTTGCCCGACCAGCTCCATGGGCCACCAGCCGCCGAGGCCGAAGGGCCTGCCCGCGGCCCTCGCGGCGGCCGCGACCGGCGCGACGTGCGCGCGCAGCGTGTGCAGCTGCGCCGGCAGGTCGGGGGCCGGGTGCACGTTGGTGCAGTAGGTCAGTCGCGGCAGCGGCGCCATGTTTGTGACCCTATCCGCAAGTCTTAGGAGAAGGGATCTCGCCTTCGTGATCGAATCCCCTGCACAGTTGGCGCACCAACAGGCCGATGCTGTCCTCATACGAATGAGCGAGCCACCCACCCCAATGAGCGAGCCACCCACCCCGCAGAGCCAGGGCGATCCCCAGGCGCACAGCTTTCGGATCGCGGCGATCCGCCAGTCGACCTCGTATCGACAGGCGCACACCGACCAAGACTTCATGGGTCGTGAGGAGCTGCGGCCGGTGCGGCTGCAGCTCGAGCTCCTCAAGCCGGAGCTCATCCAGGAAGAGCAGGGCGTGCGCTCGACCGTCGTCGTCTTCGGCGGCACGCGCGTCGTCGAGAAGGCCGAGGGCGAGCGCCGCCTGGCGGCCGCGCAGCAGGCGCTGGCGCAGGCGCCCGACGACGCGGAGAAGCAGCGCGCGGTCCGCATCGCCGAGAACGTGCTGAAGAAGGCCGGCTACTACGACGAAGCGCGCGAGTTCGCGCGCCTGGTCTCGGGCAGCTGCCAGGTCGACGACACCTGCGACTACGTGGTCTGCACCGGCGGCGGGCCGGGCATCATGGAGGCGGCGAACCGCGGCGCGTTCGACGTCGGCGCCAAGTCGATCGGCCTGAACATCACGCTGCCGTTCGAGCAGGAGCCCAACAGCTACATCACCCCGTCGCTCTGCTTCGAGTTCAAGTACGTCGCGATCCGCAAGATGCACTTCCTGATGCGGGCCAAGGCGATGGTCGCGTTCCCGGGCGGGTTCGGCACCATGGACGAGCTGTTCGAGACGCTGACGCTGATCCAGACCAGGCGCATGGAGCCGATCCCGGTGATCCTGTTCGGCCGCGACTACTGGAGCCGCCTGATCAACTGGGACGTGTTCGTCGAGGAGGGCACCATCTCGCCCCGGGACCTGGAGCTGATCAGCTACGCCGAGACCGCCCAGGAGTGCTGGCAGCAGATCACGGACTTCTACAAGGACCGCTCCGGCGAAAAGCTGCCGCGCGGCCAGTAAGGACGCCCGCTGCACATGCGCTGGAATCCGCAGCCCGCGCCGCTACGGTTCGGGCATGACGCTGCAACCTGCTCCCTGCCCACAGACCGTGACGCAGCGTCTGCCCTTCTGTTGACCGCGACCCGGCCGCAAGGCAGTGGCACGGTCGTGCTGCGTCTCCCCGTGAGCTGCAGATCGTTACGTGCGCCGCCGCCCGAGGCCGCCACGAACGATGCAAGACCCACGCAGCTGTAGCAAAGGCGACGATTGTTCCTGCGCCACGCCCGCAGGCACAGACCGTACGTCTGACGGCGTCGGCCGCCGCAAGTTCCTGACCGGCGCCGCCGCTGCGGCCGCCGTCGCAGGCGGCGTCTCGGCCCAGGATCCGAAGTCCACCGTGCGCAGCGACCTGTTCCTCAAGGAGGAGCACTACCGCGACCGGATGCAGGCGCCGGACGACGGCAAGAAGTTCGGCTGGGTCGTCGACGTGCGCCGCTGCTTCGGCTGCCACGGTTGTGAGGTCTCCTGCAAGGCCGAGAACGACGTCCCGCTCGGCAGCTACATCCGGCAGACGATCTACCACGACTACGAGAAGCCGCAGGGCGGCCTCGCGCGGATCATGGTCCCGATGGCGTGCCAACACTGCGAGGACGCGCCCTGCATCAAGGCCTGCCCGTGCGGCGCGATGCACAAGGGTGCCGGCGGCTCGGTGCAGGTCGACTACGACTCGTGCTCGGGCCACGGCGCGTGCAAGGAGGCCTGCCCCTACGGCGCGATCTACATCGACCCGGTCGCCAACCAGGCGATCAAGTGCCACAACTGCACGCACCGCGTCGAGGTCGGCATGGATCCGGCGTGCGTGTCGACCTGCCCAAGCGAGGCGCTCTACTTCGGCGACCTCAACGACCCCGACTCGTCGGTCAGCAAGATGAAGGCGAAGCTCGAGCGCGAAGGCGAGCTCGGCCAGCTGCGCACCGAGAAGGGCACCAAGCCGCGCATGTGGTTCGGCCACAGCAAGGACCGCCCGATCGAGGAGTTCGAGCCGAAGATCCCCAAGGAAGGCGAGAGCTACCACAACGACGCCTACAGCGTCTACAACTGGAAGAAGGGGGGTGCGGAGTGAGCGCGCCACGGAGCGACGAGCCCCGCAGCAGCCGCCGCGGGTTCCTGAGGCTGGGCGCTGCGCTGGCCGCCGCGTCGACCGCTGCGGCGTGCGTGGGCTCGCGGCAGGGCAAGGGCGGCCGCGACCTTGTCTCCAAGGAGGAGAGCCTCCGCATCTGGGAGCAGGGCAAGGGTGAGCCCTACGCGATCGGCCAAGAGCACATGCCCGGCGTGTGCACGCTGCCCGGCCCCAACCGCAAGGTGCGCTTCCCCGACCCGGACAAGTACAAGGGCACCACGCAGGTGCACGGCATGTGCCAGCTGTGCTCGACGGTCTGCGGCATCACGGGCCACGTCAAGGACGGCCGCATCCTCAAGGTCGAGGGCAACCCGAGGGACCCCAACTCGCGCGGCAAGCTGTGCGCCCGGGGCCAGGCGGCGCTCAACCACCAGTACCACCCCGAGCGACTGCTCTACCCGCTGAAGCGCGTCGGCCCGCGCGGCGGTGGCAAGTGGCGGCGGATCACCTGGGACGAGGCCTACGACGAGCTGGCGGAGCGCATGAAGGCGGTGCGCGCGTCGGGCAAGCCTGAGGAGTTCGCGTTCCACCAGGGGCGCAACCGCAGCAAGGACGCCGTCAACCGCTTCCTGCGCGCGTTCGGCACCAACACCGCGCTCAACCACCGCGGCCTGTGCTCGGCGTCGCGGCGCGCCGCCGCGCTGACCTACCTGTTCGAGTCCGACTGGGACCTCGGCGACTACGAGCGCTCGAAGTACATCCTCAACTTCGGCTCGAACATGTTCGAGGCGCACCAGGGCCACGTCGCCGGCGCCCAGCGCATCCAGCGCGGCCGCTTCGACAACGGCGCCAAGCTGGTGACCTTCGACGTGCGGATGTCGAACACGGCCGGCAACAGCGACGAGTTCTACATGCCGGCACCCGGCACCGACGGCGCCGTCGCGCTCGGCATGGCGCACACCATCGTCAGCGAGAAGCTCTACGACGCCGAGTTCTTCGCCGACTGGGCCAACGTGCCGCTCGAAGAGCTCTGGGAGCAGATCAAGGGCTACACGCCCGAGTGGGCCGAGCAGACCTCGACGATCCCCGCCGAGACGATCCGCCGCATCGCGCGCGAGTTCGCGGCCGCCGCGCCGGCCGCGACCACGATGTGCAACCGCGGCTCGAGCGCGCACGTCAACGGCTACACCAACGACCGCTGCATCATCCTGCTCAACGTGCTGGTCGGCTCGGTCGGCAAGCCCGGCGGGCTCTGCTGGATGTGGACCGGCGGCTACGACAAGAAGCGCTTCCCCGAGCCGAAGATGCCGCCTTCGCCGAAGACGAAGTCGCTGCTCGCCGACCCGCCCGAGTTCGTGCTCGCGAACGCGTGGAACAAGATGAAGGTCGGCGAGATCGTCTACCACTACCTGCAGCAGGACCGCGCGCGCATCCAGCTGTACATGACCTACAACCTCGACTCCCCGCTCACCTGGCCGGAGACGAAGACCACCCGGAACGTGCTGCTCGACGAGGACAAGATCGGGTTCCACGTCTGCATCAACCCGTTCCTCAACGAGACCGCCTCGTTCGCCGACATGGTGCTGCCGTGGGCGACCTACATGGAGCGTTGGGACGTCGACGCCCGCGGCGCCTACAACCTCAAGCCCTACCTCTCGATGCGCCGGCCGATGGTCGAGTCGCTCGGCGAAGCCAAGGACCTGCGCGAGATCTTCGCCGAGCTCGCGCACCGGGTCGGCCCGGACATGGCGCAGTGGTACCCGGACCGGACCGACATCCGGTCCTACATGCAGAAGCACACCGAGAAGGTGCCCTTCGACGCGAGCAAGTACGACTCTCCGATGGCCTTCCTCGAGGCCGAGGGCGCCTACGAGGATCCGGAGCAGAAGCCGTACTTCACGCCCTACCTCGAGCCGCTGTCGGCAGCCGAGCTGGAGGGCTCCGAGACCGACGCCGGGACCGGCATCGTGACCAAGGCTGGCCTGGGCATCGGCATCATGCACAAGGGCAAGGCCGTGCGCGGCTTCAAGACGCCGTCCCGCAAGCTCGAGGTGAAGAGCGACTTCGTGCCGATGCTCGGCCGCAACGAGGACGTCAGCGACCTCACAGCGCTCGCCAACAGCAAGGGCAAGAGCCGCCCCGCCCACCACAAGGGCCACGAGTACGACCTGCCCGCGTGGCCTTGCTGGACCCAGGTCGAAGAGCACGTCGGCATGGCCGACGACGAGCTCGTGATGACGTCGTTCAAGTGGAACGTGCACAACCACGGACGCACCGCGAACCTCAAGTGGTGCTCCGAGATCGTGCACAGCAACCCCGCGTGGCTGCACCCGGACACGGCCGCGAAGTTCGGCGTGAAGGACGGCGACTTCGTGCGCCTGAAGGCGTGGCGCAGCAAGCACCTCGACAACATGGCGCCCAAGCTCGGGCTCGGGCAGGGCCCCGTCGACGGCGAGTTGGAGCTGCCGGTCTACGTGACCCGAGCCGTGCACCCGCGGGCCATCGCGATCAGCAACTCGCTCGGCCACTTCGCCTACACGTCGGTCGCGCAGGCGAAGCGCACCCGTGCGCTCGGCGACGAGGCAGAGGGCTACGAGAACCAGGCGATGCGCGACGCCGACTGGGAGCGCAACATGTGGTGGGAGGACCGGTCCGGCGGCGACCCGAAGAAGTGGGTGCCGAACACCGGCAACGGTTGGGCCCAGAACAACGTGCTGCCGATCGCGCCGGACCCGATCTCGGGCCAGCAGGCGTTCAACAGCACGGTGGTCAAGGTCAGCAAGGTGACGTGAGCGCTCCGGACGAACACGACCACCTCGCGCGCGCCGCGCAGCTCTTCGGCAGGCTGCTGCTGCGCGAACTCGACGCGCCGACGCTCGACGAGCTGCGGCAGGAGCCGGTGCGCGAAGCGCTCGCGGCCGTGGGCGTCGAGCTCCCCGCCGACGACGACCTGCCGGCGCTCGCGCAGCGCTACTTCGCGCTGTTCCTGCACCCCGAGGGCGCGCTGCCGCCCGTGCAGTCGCTGTGGCGGCACAGGCAGTACGACGGCGACGCCGCCACCGGCGTGCGGCGCATCGCCGACGCCGCCAACCTCACGCTGTCCGACGCAGCCCGCGGCGCTGCGCCGGACCACCTCGGCTGCGTCTTGATCCTCTGGGCAGAGCTGCACAAGAGCCGCCCCGAGCTCGCCGCGCTGCTCGTCGAGCACCACCTCGCCTGGGCCGAGCAGGCGCTGCAGCACGCAGCAGCGCAGCCCGGCTTCTACGGCGCCGTCAGCGCTGCCGCCCGCGACCTCGTCGGCGCTCTGACGGAGCAGCCGCGAGCGCCCGCCCCTACCTCCGCTCTTCCTCCGTCCGAACCCGAACTGAAGTGACCGCCCCCATCAAACCCTTGGCCGTCTCCGCGCTGCTGGCGACGACCCTCCTGTGCCAGTCTCCCCAGCCGGCGAAGCCGTTCCGCCTCAACGAGTGGTTGGGCGCCCCTTCGTGGGTCAAGTTCAGCGGCCGCCACCGCACGCGGTTCGAGTCCCTCAACAAGCAGTTCCGGGCCGGCAACCGCCCGGTCGCCGAGGACCAGTGGTTCGAACGCACGAGCCTGCGCGCCGACTTCTACTTCGACAAGCTCGGCGGCACCGCCGAGGTGATGGACTCGCGCGCCTGGGGTGACAATCCCAACCGCCAGGTGAGCACGGCGTTCGTCAACACGACGGACTTCGTCGAGGCCAACGCGATCTACAACTTCGACGCCGAGAAGGGCCACACCCGCCGCCTGCTGGCGGGCCGATACACGATGTCGGTCGGCAGCCGCCGCTTCATCATCCGCAACGGCTTCCGCAACACGGTCAACACCTTCACCGGCCTCGACTACCTCTCGAAGGACGACCAGGGCCAGGAGACCCGCCTGTTCTGGACGATGCCCGTGCGCAGGCGCCCGTTCGACGCGCCGGCGCTTAGAGAGAACGAGTTCGCGTGGGACGACCAGGACAAGGACCTGCAGTTCTTCGGCGCGTTCATGGCCCGCAACGTGAGCGACCGCGTCAAGGTCGAGGCCTACGCCTACGGACTGCGCGAGGACGCGCCCGACTCGACCAACCGCCGCCTCGTGACGCCCGGTTTCCGGGTCCACCGTCCGTCGAAGAAGGGCGACTGGAACGCCGAGGTCGAGGTCGCGCTGCAGGGCGGCACGTCGCAGGCGAGCAAGGCGAGCGACGTCGACCTCAACCACCGCGCGTGGTTCGGCCGCGTCGCCGCCGGCTACCGCTGGGACTCGCAGTACGACTGGACGGTCCTGCTCGCCTACGACTACGCGTCGGGTGACAAGGACCCCAACGACGGCGACAACAACCGCTTCGACAGCCTCTACGGCGCGCCGCGCTTCGAGTACTGCCCCACAGGGCTCTGGGGGTTCGTGCAGCGCACCAACTTCAACACGCCCGAGCTGCGGGTCTCGTTCCGCCCGACGTCGGACACCTGGATCATGCTGTCGGCCCGTGACCTGCGCCTGGCGTCGGCGACCGACGCATGGGCCAAGTCCGGCGTCCGCGACCCGAGCGGCGCAGCCGGCGACAACGTCGGCCAGCAGTACGAGCTCCGCGCGCGCTACGACGTGCTGCCGAAGAACATGTTCCTCGAGATCGGCGGCGCCTACCTCGTCAGCGACAGCTTCTTCGAGAACGCGCCCAACTCGCCCAACGGCGGCGACCGCATGATGGGCTTCATCGAGACGCGCTGGACCTTCTGAGCGCGTCGGTCAGGTCGCCATCGCCACCCAGATGGTGCGGCGCGCACCCTTGGTCCGCCGCGCCTTGGGGTGGTGCAGCTTGACGTTGAAGCGCCCCTGGCGCAGGCGCGCGTCGAAGGCGGCGTCGTCCCCCGAAGACCACACGGCGAGCACGCCGCCCTGCTTGAGCGCCGCGCGCAGCCGCTTGAGGCCGGGCCTGCTGTAGAGGCTGTCGTTCGCCGGCCGCGACAGGCCCTCGGGCCCGTTGTCGACGTCGAGCAGGATGACGTCGTAGGCACCTTCCCCGGCCGCTTCGACGACCGCGCGCACGTCGCCCTCGACGAGCCGCGCCCGCGGGTCCTTCAGCGGATGCCCCGCGCAGTGCCCGAACAGCTCACGGTTCCAAGCCACGATCTCCGGCACCAGCTCGACGACTTCGACGGCCGCGCGCTCGGGCGCCAGCGCCAGCGCCCGCGCCAGCGTGAAGCCCATCCCGAGCCCTCCCACCAGCACGCGCGGCGCGCGGCGCGTGCCGAGCCGCTCGAACGCCAGCTCGGCGAGCGCCTCCTCCGAGCCGAACACGCGCGAGCTCATCAGCTCGGTGTGGTCGACCCACACCTCGTAGGCGCCGTCGTGGTGGTAGCAGCGCAGCTCCCCCGTGTGTCCGGGAACGGCGGCGGTGGCGATCAAGTCACGGGGCTTCACGCGGTGCAGTATGCCAACATCGGGCGGGCGGTCAGGTGGCGCGTCGATCGAGGTGCGTGTAGCCGCCGTCCACGTAGACGATCTGCCCCGTCGTGTGCGCGCTGCGGGCCGAAGCCAGGAACGCGACCGTCGCGGCGATCTCCTCAGGCGTCGTGAAGCGCTGCCCCAGCGGCACGCAACGCTCGATCCTCGCGCGCTCCGCCTCGGGCTCGGGCTGGCCGGAGAGCCACGACGCGTAGAGCGGCGTCCAGACCTCGGCGGGCATCACGGCGTTGACGCGCACGCCGGCAGGCGCGAGCTCCAGCGCCCACTCGCGCGTCAGCGCCATGACGCCGCCCTTGGCCGCGGCGTAACCCGACGTGCCGCCTTGGCCGGTCACGGCGACCTTGGAGCCGATGTTGACGACGCTGCCGCCCGACCGCTCGAGGTGCGCGCGCGCCGCGTGCACCATCGCGTAGACGTGTGAGAGGTTGGCCTGCAGCGAGGCCGCGAACGCGTCGGGCCCGGCGTCGAGCCCCACCCCGTCGTTGCGGCCGGCGTTGTTGACCAGCACGTCGAGCGCGCCGAAGCGGTCGACGGCGTCGTCGACCGCGCGGCGGCAGGTGTCGAACTCCGTCAGGTCCCCCTGCACGACGTGCACACCGGCGTCCGGGCTCGGGTCCCGGTCGACGACCACGATCCGCATGCCCTCGTCGCGGAGCGTCGCGACGATCGCGCGGCCGATGCCGCTGCTGCCGCCGGTCACCACCGCGACCTTGTCGCTCAGGCCGAGGTCCATGCCCGCATCCTAGAGCGCCGAAGGGCGCCGGACGAGCGTGACGGCCTCCTCGTGCAGGCCGTTGGGGTGCGGGATGCGGCCGAATTCGTCGGGCCACAGCCAACGCTCGGCCTCGAAGAGGCCGCGCATGTCGTCGACCGGGCAGGCGAACGGCGGCCCGTCCTCGTCTTCGGTCTGCATGAAGAGCGCGAACAGCGTCCCGTGCGGCCGCAGCCACGTCGCGAGCCGCAGCTCGTAGGCCTTGCGATGAACCGGGTCGAGCGCGCACAGGCAGGTCTGCTCGTAGATCGCGTCGAACGGCGCGTCGGGCTGCCACGACAGCAGGTCGTCCTGGACCACCTCGGCCGCGAGCCCCGCCGCCGCGAGCTGCGCGCGCAGCGACGCGACGGGCTGCGCTGCGATGTCGACGGCCGTGACCTCGCAGCCCTGCCGCGCCAGCTCGAGCACCTCGTGGCCGGTGCCGCAGCCCGGCACCAGCACGCGTCCCTTGGGCACCGCCCCCACCGCGAGCCACGCCCGGAGCGCGGGGCTCGCCTCGCCACGGTCCCACGCGGTCCGCCCGGCCAGGTAGCGTTCCTCCCAGTCTGCGCGCCGCGCGTCGCTGTGCGTCATGCGCGCGACGTTACACTCCCGGCAGACATGGGCACCGTCGAAGCGATCTTCCTGCGCCCCGGCGCGCGCGTCCCGGTCCGTTCGGTGCAGAGCGCGCAGGCCGTCGAGGGCCAGGGCCTCGACGGCGACCACGCCGTCGGCGGCAGCCGGCAGGTCACGATCCTCTCGCAAGAGGCCTGGGAGGACGCGTGCCGTGCGTTCGGCAGGCCGGTCGACCCGTCGGTGCGCCGCGCCAACGTGCTGGTCTCGGGCCTCGACCTCGCCGCGAGCATCGGGGCCACGCTCCGCCTCGGCGGCGCGCTCGTCGACGTGACCGCCGAGACGCGGCCGTGCGAGCTGATGGACGACGACGGGCGCGTGGGGCTCTGCGCGGCGCTCCGTCCAAAGCGCCGCGGCGGCGTGCTGGGCGTCGTGCGCCAAGGCGGCGAGGTCTGCGTCGGGGACCCCGCCGAGGTCGTTCCCCGCTCCTGAGTGGGCAACACCAGGCGCCAGAAGTGCAACATATTGCAGCATCTGCGAGGTTTTTCATGCGATATCTTGCTTGAAGCCGATAGGGCATGCAGAGACACTGCTCTGCCACTCCCGCTCGCTCACCCGCTGCTTGGCGCATGACCGACTTCAACCGACACCCCGACTCCTACCACCACTGGACGCTCGAGTTCGACGGCGACGTCGCGCACCTGCGCATGAACGTCGACCCGGACCACCCGTTCCGCGACGGCTACGAGCTCAAGCTCAACAGCTACGACCTCTCGGTCGACATGGAGCTCGCCGACGCGATCCAGCGGCTGCGGTTCGAGCACCCCAACGTCAAGGCGCTGGTCGTCGGCAGCGGCCAGGAGCGCGCGTTCTGCGCGGGCGCGAACATCGTGATGCTCAAGAGCAGCACGCACCCCTTCAAGGTCAACTTCTGCAAGTTCACCAACGAGACGCGCCTGAGCCTAGAGGACTACAGCCAGAACTCGGGCGTGCGCTCGATCTGCGCGATCAACGCGGCGTGCGCGGGCGGCGGCTACGAGCTGGCGCTGGCGTGCGACGAGATCCACCTCGTCAACGACAACAACTCCGCCGTGTCGCTCCCCGAGGTGCCGCTGCTGGGCGTGCTGCCGGGGACCGGCGGCCTCACGCGGCTCGTCGACAAGCGCAAGATCCGGCGCGACCACGCCGACGTCTTCTGCACGCTGGCCGAGGGCCTGCGCGGCAAGAAGGCGCTGAAGTGGAACTTCGTCGACGCCATCTGGCCGAAGTCCAAGTTCCACGACCAGGTCGCCGCGCGCGCCGCGGAGATCGCCGGCGAGGCGAAGGACAAGGGCGCTGAGAAGGGCATCGAGCTCGCGCCGATCACGTTCGAGACGACCGAGGAAGACGGCAAGACCACGATGAAGTGGGAGCACGTCACGGTCACGCTCGAGCCGGGCAACCGCGTCGCGCGGATCACGATCACCGGGCCGATCGGCGACCAGCCGAAGGACGGCGCCGGGTTCGAGGCCGCAGGCTGTGGCACCTGGGCGATCAAGGCGTGGCGCGAGTTCGACGACGCGCTGCTGCAGCTGCGCTTCGACCACGAAGAGATCGGTCTGGTCGTGCTCGAGACCCGCGGCGACCGCGACGCGCTGGTCGCGCTTGAGAAGACGCTCGTCGCGCACAAGGGCCACTGGCTCTGCAACGAGATCCTGCTGCACACAGCGCGCGTCTGCCGCCGCTGGGACCTGATGGCGCGTTCGACCTACGCGCTCGTCGACGAGAAGGGCTGCGCCGCGGGCGCGTTCCTCGAGCTGATGATGGCGTGTGATCGGATCTACGCGCTCGACGAGGACGCGGTGGAGTTCGTCGTCGGCCCGCTGAGCGACGGGGACCTCCCGATGAGCCACGGCATGAGCCGCCTGCACAACCGCTTCCTGGCGACGCCCGAGCAGGGCGACAAGCTCGCCAAGGAGCAACCGACGATGATCGCGCCGGAGGCAGACGAAGAAGGCCTCGTCACCTACCTGCTCGACCCGGTCGACTGGGAGGACGACGTGCGCATCGCGCTCGAGGAGCGCGTGTCGCTGTCGCCGGACGCGCTCACGGGCATGGAGGCCTCGCTCCGCTTCGGCGGCGCCGAGAACTGCGACAGCAAGATCTTCGGCCGCCTCAGCGCGTGGCAGAACTGGATCTTCACGCGTCCGAACGCGACGGGCGACGAAGGGGCACTCACCCGATACGGCGCGCCCGAGAGCGCGCAGTTCGACTGGCGGCGGACCTGAGTTCGCGCGCCGACCGGCAACAAGACTCCGTCCCTGGGGGGCATCCTTCCCTCACGGACAACCCAGCAAAGTGATGAGCAGCGTCGACCTCGAAGCAAAGATCCCGAACAACGTCGGTCTCCGCGACAACAAGCGCCTGACCATGGCGCTCGAGAAGTGGCAGCCGAAGTTCCTCGACTGGTGGAAGACCGTCGGTCCGACGGACTTCAACGAGGACCAGATCTACCTGCGCACGGCCGTGGGCGTCGGCCAGGGCGGCTGGGCGCACTTCGACTACGTGAAGATGCCCGACTACCGCTGGGGCATCTTCCTGGCCGACGGCCCGGACGACCGCAAGATCCACTTCGGCGACAACCTCGGTGAGCAGGCCTGGGGCACGGTGCCCGGTGAGTTCCGCAACCGCCTGCGTCGCCTGATCGTCACCCAGGGCGACACAGAGCCGGCGTCGGTCGAGCAGCAGCGCATGCTGGGCCACACCTGCCCCTCGCTCTACGACCTGCGCTCGCTGTTCCAGGTCAACGTCGAGGAAGGCCGCCACCTGTGGGCGATGGTCTACCTGCTGCAGACCTACTTCGGCGCGGACGGCCGCGACGAGGCCGAGGCGCTGCTCGAGCGCAACAGCGGCGACGTCGACAACCCGCGCATCCTCGAGGCGTTCAACTACCCGGTCACCAACTGGCTCGACTTCTTCTGCTTCACGACCTTCATGGACCGTGACGGCAAGTACCAGCTGTCGTCGCTCGCCGAGTCGAGCTTCGACCCGCTGGCGCGCACGACGCAGTTCATGCTCGCAGAAGAGGCCTATCACCTGCAGACCGGCGAGAACGGCGTCGGCCGGATCATCAAGCGCACCGGCGAGCTCATGGCCGAGGGCAAGGACCCGCGTCAGGAAGGCGCGATCCCGCTCGACATGATCCAGCGCTACTGCAACTTCTGGTTCACCGGTTCGATGGACCTGTTCGGCGGCGAGGACTCGACCAACGCGGCCGAGGCGTTCGCCATGGGCCTCAAGGGCCGCTACCGCGAGAGCGACGGCATCTACAAGGACCCCAAGGCGCTGAACGCCGAGTACCGCCTCGAGGTCCCCACCGACGACGGCAAGCTCGAGGAGAAGAACATCCCGCTCCGCCGCGCGATGAACGCGGTCCTGCTCGACGCCTACATCGCCGACTGCACGCGGATCTGCCAGCGGTGGAACCGCGAGCTGAAGAAGCTCGGCGTGCAGGAGGAGATCCAGCTGCCCGACCGCAAGTTCAACCGCGGCCAGGGCGTCTACGCCGGCTACCGGTTCAACCCGGCGGGCGAGCTGATCGACGAGGCGACCTGGACCAAGGAGCACACCAACTGGCTCCCGACCAAGGCCGACCGCGAATACGTCGACTCCTGCATGGTCAAGGTCACCGAGCCCGGCAAGTTCGCGAACTACATCGCGCCGCCGAACAAGGGGCCGAACAACCAGCCGATCGACTTCGAGTACGTCAAGTTCCACTAGCAAGGCTTAGCGCGCTGCGCGCGCGGCCGCCGGCCGGCCGCGCGCCTGCCCACCAAGACGATCGATGAGCAACCGACTCTGCTACGTGTGTGAAGGCGGCGACTGCACCGAGATGGGCAGCGGCGACCTGTTCGACAAGCTGCGCGACCTGGTGAAGGAGTTCGACCCGGACGAGGAGCGGATCAAGATCCGTCGCTACCCGTGCTTCGGCGCGTGCGAGCACGGCGTCAACGTGACGCTCTACCCCGACAAGGTCTTCTACAGCAAGGTCACCGAGCAGGACCTCGCGGCGATCGCCGCGCACATCAAGGGCGACGGCGAGTCCCCGGACCACCTCACCGGCAAGGCCGAGCCCGACGTCGAGCAGATCATCTGGGACATGCTCGACAGTCCCTACTAGGCCTTACCAGGGGTTCCGCGTCCGCGCTGGAACGCGCGCGCTAGCAGCGCACGAGGCGCTGCGGCGAGCCCGTGAGGCGACGGACGACTCCGCGCGCCTCGAGGTCGAGCTTGACGGTCGTGACGTACCACGAGACCGACACACCTGCGCCGAACGACGACGCGGGCAGGTGCGGGCGCACCAGCGCCGACAGGTCCGAAAAGCGCGCACCCGGCTCCTCTCCAGGAATGACCGCGCAGAGCGCGGCCACCATCGCGTCGTACTTCGTCCTGTCGATGCGCACCCCCTGCTTGCCCTCGGGGTGCAGCGTCAGCACGCGGTCGGCGTCGCGGCTCATCAGCAGCTCGGCGAAGGCACGGCCGACGGCTACTTGCCGCCGGTCAGCTCGCTGACGAGGCCGAACTCCTCGTACACCTTCACCAGCGCCTCGACCATGATCGCGGTGTGCACGCCGACGCACCGGTTGACCTCTTCGTCGAACCAGTAGTTGCCCGGCAGCGACTCGATGTTGCCGTCGAAGACGAGGCCGACGACCTTGGCGTCGCGGTCGAGGATCGGGCTACCCGAGTTGCCGCCGATGATGTCGCAGGTGCAGACGAAGTTGTACGGCGTGCTCATGTCGAGCTCGCCCTTCTTGTCCAGCCACTGCTGCGGCAGATCGAACGGGTGCTCGTTGTCGAACGCCGTGTTGCGCTCGTAGAGGCCGTGCACGGTGGTCTTCGGCGCGACCTTGGTCGTGCCGGCCTCGTAGCCCTTCACCGTGCCGTAGGCGAGGCGCAGCGTGAAGGTCGCGTCCGGGTAGTTCTTGTCGCCGTAGACGTCGAAGCGCGCCTTGTTGATGACTGCCTTGTGGGCCGCGACGGCCTCGGTGGCCGCCGCCATGTCCTTGCGCATAGCCTGGAAATCCTTCAGTCCGCTGGACGCGTGCTTGGCGAGCAGCGCTTCCATCTCGGCTTGGATCGCCGCGAAAGCAGCCTTCACCTCTTCCTTGCCGGACTTCTCGATCAGCTCCGCGTCGCGGGCCTGGACCAGCGCCATGCGCTCCTCGTCGAGCAACCCGTTCAGGTGGCCGGTGAAGGCCTTGAGGCTGTTCATCTGGCCGAAGTAGGTGTCGCGCAGCTGGAACGCGGCCTCTTCGCTCTGCTCCATCCGCGCCTTGATGACCGTGACGTTGTTGGTCAACAGCGCCACGACCTGGGGCGTCCAGAGGTCACGGTGCATGACCATCTCGTCGTAGGTCAGCGCGCGCTCCGTGCCGCCCGGGTGGCCGGAGACGAACACGAGGTCGCCGTTGTTCGCGCCCGCGGGCTCGAACTGGAAGTACCACTTCGAGGAGTCGATCGGCTTGCCGTCTTCGTAGACGCGGAAGAACGCGCAGTCGAGGCACCAGCGCGGATACGTGAAGTTGTCGTAGTCGCCGCCGTAGAAGGCGACCTGCTTGGCCGGCGCGAACACCAGCCGCACGTCGTCGTAGACGTGGTAGACGTAGGCGCGGTACTGGTTGCCGTCGTAGAGCGTGACCGGCTGCGCCTCGAGGTGCTGCTCCTCGTCGCTGAGGCCCTCGCAGAGCTCATCGAGCGCGGCGTCGACGTCGCCGCCCTCGGCCTTCACGGCCATGACCTGCTCAGTGACGTCCTTGACGTCGACCAGCTGGCGCAGCACGAGGTCCTTGCCGGGCACCTCTTCGCCGAAGAGCCGCGCGCTGAACCCGGGCTCGACCCAGTCCTTCTCGGGCGTCGAGACCTTCTGGATGGTCTCGAGCGCCACGTGGTGGTTGGTCATGACCAGCCCGTTCGGCGAGACGAACGACCCGGAGCCGCCGGTGTCGAAGCGCACCGAGCCCAGGCGCACGTGGTCCAGCCACTCCTGGCTCGGCTCGAAGTCGTACTTCTCCTTGAGCTGCTTGAGCGGGAGGCTGTCGAACGGCCACATGCCCTCGTCGGGCAGGGTCGACGAGGCGGGGAACGTCGCGGCAAGCGCCAGCGCGGCGACGGCAAACGGGACGGCAGGAGTGAATCGCATGGTAGTTCTCGAGTCCGCAGTCCCCTTGAGCGGGCTGCGGGGCCGGGGATCTTAGGCGCAGCCGTAGCTCGGAGCACGTCTCCGCTCGCGAAGGCGCCGGGTACGCGACGCGGCCCGCCCCGTCCGAGGACGAAGCGGGCCGCGCGCTGCGGACGAGCCGCCGGGTCGGCTACTCGCCGCCCTTCTCGGCCATCTTGGCGACGAGCTCCTTGGCGACCTCGGTCGCCTGCTCGCCGTCGTGGCCCCGGTAGTGGATCTTGAACTCGCTGTCCAAGATCACGACCGTCGGCCAGCCCTTCACGGCCCAGTCGGCGGAGATCTTCTCCGGCCGGCCCTCTTCCTGGTTCTGGAAGCTGCGCCAGTTGAGCTTGTTCTTCTCGATCGCCGCTTTTGCTGCCTCGATCGTGCGGTCACTGTTGACCCCGACCAACGCGAACGGCTTGTCCTTCATCTCTTCCACGAGCGACCGCTCGTGCGGGTACATGGCCCGGCAAGGGCCTCACCAGTCTCCCCAGAAGTCGAGGAAGATGACCTTGCCCCTGTAGTCGCTCAGCTTGAACGCGACGCCGTCGAGGTCCACGCCCGCGATGTCGGGCGCGGTGCAGCCGATCCCGAAGGTCTCACGCTCCTTGATCGCGCCGGTGATCTGGCTCGCCAGCGCCTTGTCGGAGACCTCGTCGGCGACCGCCATCAGCTTGGCGCGGGCGTCCTTGTAGGCGTCGCTGTCGCGGTCCCCGGACTCGATCGTGTCCTGGTGTGCGGCGAACATCGCCCAGCCCCGGACCTCGGCCGACTTGCTCTTCATGAGCTTCTGGCGCGCGTCCGCGGCGAACTCCTCGGAGACGATCCGGTCGAGGAACGGGATCATGCGGCCCATCGCCGCCAGCTCCGGGCTGTCGACGTGGTCCTTCATCAGCGTCTCGAGCGCCGGGCGGGCCTTCGACTGGTCGAGGTTGACGACCATCAGCAGGAACCCGACCGCGTCGTCCGTGCCGGCGTAGTCCTTGGCGTAGCCGAGCGCCTTCTCGGCGACCGGCCCGTAGTCCGGACGCATGCGGATGGCCCGCGAGGTCTTGCGACCGGCGGCGGAGTCGTCTCTCGCCTGCTTCATCGCAGCGCGCCAGTCGTCGACCGCCTTCTTCTGCAGGTCTTCGAGCTCCTGCATGCGCTGCGCGACGCTCGGCGCCTGGGTCTTCGTGTCGGCGGACTCCTGCGCGGCGACCGAGCCGAGCAGCAGCATCCCCGCCAAGAGGGAAAGGGTCTTCATGTGTGGTCTCCGGGGACGAACGTCTCGCGTCGATGCGACGCCGCTGCAATGTCCGGGCAATCGCCCCGGGACGCAACCACCCTGGCCCCGCTCGCGGCGCTGTTACATCGATGACATGCATGCGGACGGGCCCCGCTGCGCCGTAGGATGACGCGGTGACCACCCGCGCCCGAGTCCATCACGCGCTCGAAGGCAACCACGGCACGCTGGCGAGCTTCCTCCGCTGGTTCCTGGCGACGCTGATCGTCGTCAACGTCGCGGCGGTCGTGGTCGAGACCGTGCCAGCCGTGCGGCTGGGCTACGCGCGCTCGCTCTACTGGCTGGAGGTGGTCTCGCTCGCGGTGTTCTCCCTCGAGTACCTGCTCCGGATGTGGGGCGCCGGCGAGACCGCGCGCTTCCGGGGCGTGCTGGGGCGCATCCGGTGGGCCGTCACGCCCGGCGCGATCATCGACCTGCTCGCGATCGCGCCGGCCCTGGTCCTCACGGACATGCGGGTGGTGCGCATCCTCAGGCTCTCCCGGCTGGTTCGGATCGCCAAGCTCGGCCGCTACTCGCTGGCGCTGCGCACGCTGCGCCGCGTGATGGTCGCGAGGCTGCCGGACCTGGTCTCGCTGAGCTTCGTGCTGCTGATCCTGCTGGTGCTCAGCTCGTCGCTGATGTTCCTGCTCGAGCGCGAGGCGCAACCCGAGAAGTTCTCCAGCATCCCGGCGACGATGTGGTGGGGCATCGTGACGTTGACGACGATCGGCTACGGCGACATGGCGCCCGTCACGGTCGAGGGCCGCATGCTCGGCTCGCTGGTCGCGGTGCTGGGACTGGGGATGTTCGCGCTGCCGGCCGGCCTGCTGGGCGGCGCCTTCGTCGAGGAGCTCGGCAAGGCGCGCCGGCTGGCGCGCGGACAGCGCGCCACAGCCGCGCCCGACGCGCCGCGCTGCCCGCACTGCGACGGCGCGCTGGAGCTCGCCGCGCGCTCCCCGGAGCGCATCCCGCGCGACGCGCCTGCCGAACGCAGACACCGTGCAGATGGACGTCCTGACCGCTGACGGAGGCGCGCTCGCCTGCCCCGCGGGCGGCTTTTGGATCGACCCGCTGCGGCCGACGCCGGTCGCGGTCGTGACCCACGCGCACGCCGACCACGCGCGCCCGGGCGCGGACGTGGTGCACTGCTCTGCCGAAGGGGCTGCCGTGACGAGGCGCCGCGTCGGCGACACCTGCAAGCTCGTCCCGCACGCCTGGGGGGAGCCGTTCCGGCTCGGCGACGCGACCGTCTCGCTGCACCCCGCCGGCCACATCCGCGGCTCGGCGCAGGTCCGGGTCGAGGTCGGCGGCGAGGTGTGGGTCGTCTCCGGGGACTTCAAGCGCGAGTCGGACCCGACGTGCACGCCGTTTCAGGTCGTGCCGTGCGACGTGTTCGTCACCGAGGCGACGTTCGCGCTGCCGATCTACCGCTGGGCGCCGACCGAGCAGGTCGTCGCGCAGATCTGGGCGTGGTGGCAGGAGAACGCCAGAGCCGGGCGCTGCTCGATGCTGTTCTGCTACGCGCTCGGCAAGGCCCAGCGCGTGCTCGCGGGGCTCTGCGCGCACACCGACAGGCCGGTCTACGTGCACGGGGCCGTCGCGCCGCTGACCGAGGCGTACCGCGAGGAGGGCGTCGAGATGCTCGAGACCACGCACGTCGGCGACCGACGCGGGGACTTCTCGACCGAGCTCGTGGTGGCGCCGCCGTCGGCGAGCCGCACGACCTGGATGCGACGGTTCGGCGCGGTGCAGACCGGGTTCGCCAGCGGGTGGATGCGGGTGCGCGGCATGCGGCGCGGCCGCGGCTGGGACCGCGGCTTCGTGCTGTCCGACCACGCGGACTGGCCGGGTCTCGTCGAGACCGCGGTCGCCACCGGCGCGCGCCGCGTGCTCGCCCACCACGGCCGAACCGACCTGTTGGTCCGCCACCTGCGCGAGCGCGGCGTCGACGCCGCCCCGCTGGACCAGGGGCGCGCGCGACGCGCGGTCGAGGAGGAGTGACGTGCGACGGTTCGCAGCGCTCTACGAACAGCTGGACCGGACCAACGCGACCACCGCGAAGGTCGCGGCGATCGTCGCCTACCTGCGCGACGCGCCGCCCGAGGACGCGGCGTGGGCGGTGTTCTTCCTGTCCGGCGAGCGCCTGCGCGCGCCGGTCAAGGTCGGCCTGCTGACCGGCTGGGCCTGCGAAGCCTGCAGCCTCGACCTTGAGACGTTCGAGGTCTGCTACGAGGAGGTCGGCGACCGCGCCGAGACGATCTCGCTGCTGCTCGACGCGACGCCCGACCGCAGCGTCGACGATCCGTGGGACCCGCCGCTGCACGAGGCCGTGCGCGTGGTCGCAGGGCTGCGTGACCTCGAGCCGGACGCGCAGCGCGACGCCCTGGTCACGCGCTGGGGACGCCTGGAGCTGCGCGAGCTGTTCGTGTTCCACAAGCTGATCACCGGCGGCTTCCGCGTCGGCGTCTCCAAGCGGCTCCTGGTGCGCGCGCTGTCAGAGTGGTCCGGCGTCGAGAGCGCCGTGCTGTTCCACCGCATGATGGGCGCGCCTGTCACCACGGCGGCCCAGTTCGAGGCGCTGTTCTCGGCGGACCGGTCCGACGCGGACCGGTCGCGGCCCTACCCGTTCTTCCTCGCTTCGCCGCTCGAAGGCGCGCCGGACGCGCTCGGGCCGCCCGCCGAATGGGCCGCCGAGTGGAAGTGGGACGGCATCCGCGGCCAGCTGATCCGCCGCGGAGACACCGTCTCGCTCTGGTCGCGCGGCGAAGAGCTCGTCACGGACGCGTGGCCCGAGCGCCGCGACGCCGGCGCGCGGCTGCCGGACGGGACGGCCGTCGACGGCGAGGTGCTGGTGTGGCGCGAGGGCGCGCCGCAGCCGTTCGCTGAGCTGCAGCGCCGCCTCGGCCGCAAGCGCGTCGGCAAGCAGACCCTCGCAGCGCTGCCGTGCACGTTCCTCTGCTACGACCTGTTGGAGCACGGCGGCGTCGACGTGCGCGAGCAGCCGCTCGCCGCGCGCCGAGCGCTGCTCGCGGCGGTGGCGCGCGAGGCCGACCTGCCTCTGTCCGAGCTGCTCGCCTGCGGCTCCTGGGCGTCGCTCGCAGCGCTGCGCGAACAGAGCCGCGCGCGCGGGGTCGAGGGCATGATGCTCAAGCGCCTCGACAGCCCGTACAGGACCGGACGGGTCCGAGGCGACTGGTGGAAGTGGAAGGTCGCACCGCTCGAGCTCGACTGTGTGCTGATCTACGCGCAGCCGGGCCATGGCCGCCGCGCGGGCCTGCACACCGACTACACGTTCGCCGTCTGGCGCGGAGGCGAGCTGGTGCCCGTCGCCAAGGCCTACAGCGGCCTGGACAACGCCGAGATCCGCGAGCTCGACGCGTGGATCCGCAAGCACACCACCGACAAGTTCGGCCCCGTCCGTCAGGTCGAGCCCAGGCACGTGTTCGAGCTGCACTTCGACTCGGCGGCGCGGTCGACGCGGCACAAGAGCGGCGTCGCGCTGCGGTTCCCGCGGATCGCGCGCTGGCGGCGCGACCGCAGCCCCGAGACCGCGAACAGCCTCGACGACGCGCTCGCGCTCGTCGCGGAGGTGCAGCTGTGAGCGGCGCCGCGGCCCACCTCGAGCGCCTGCGCGGCTGGATGGCCGAGCAGGGCTGGCAGAGCCTCGAGCACCAGGAGCAGGCCTGGCGGGCGCGCCTCGAAGGACAGGACGGACTGATCTCGGTGCCGACCGGAACGGGCAAGACCTACGCCGCCTTCTTCGGAGCGCTGGCGCTCGCGCTGGAGGACACCGCGAACGGCCGTCGCGGCCTGCGGGTGCTCTGGGTCACGCCGCTGCGCGCGATGGCCCGCGACATCGAGGACGCGCTGCGGCGGCCGGTCGAGGACCTCGCGCTGCCCGTCGACGTCGCCTCGCGCATCGGCGACACGTCGTCCTACAGAAAGCGCAAGCTCCGAGAGCGCATGCCGACGGTGCTGCTGACCACGCCCGAGTCGCTCAGCATCCTGCTCAGCTACGAGGACGCCGCCGAGAAGTTCGCCGACGTGCAGACCGTGGTCGTCGACGAGTGGCACGAGCTCGCCGGCAACAAGCGCGGCACGCAGACCGAGCTCGCGCTGGCGCGGATGCGCACCTTGTCCCCCGGCGTGCGGACCTGGGCGCTGTCGGCGACGCTCGGCAACGTGGACGAGCTCGCCCGCGCGGCTGCCGGCGAGGCAGCAGGCGAGCCCGTGGTCGTGCGCTCGGACCGCCGCACCGAGCTCGACATCCAGACCGTGCTCGGTCCGGCCACGGCCCAGCTGCCCTGGTTCGGCTACCTCGGCGGCGCGATGTTCGACGCGGTGATCGACGCGCTGGACCCCGGCACGTCGACGCTGCTGTTCACCAACACCCGCAACCAGGCGGAGCGCTGGTACCGCGCGCTGCTCGAGCGCCGACCGGAGTGGTTCGAGCGGCTCGCGCTGCACCACGGCAGCATCGACAGCGACGAGCGCGCGCGCGTCGAGGCGGGCCTCAAGAGCGGCAGGGTCACGCTGGTCGTGTGCACCAGCTCGCTGGACCTGGGCGTCGACTTCGCGCCGGTCGAGCGCGTCGTGCAGATCGGCTCGGCGCGCGGCGTCGCGCAGCTGCTGCAGCGCGCCGGGCGCTCGGGCCACCGGCCGGGCGCGCGCAGCCTGGTGTCGATGGTCCCGACGCACGCGATGCAGCTGCTCGAGGTCGAGGCGCTGCGCCGCGCGATCGCCAGAGACCAGATCGAGGCGCGGCGGCCGCTGCGCGCGCCGCTCGACGTGCTCGCGCAGCACCTCGTGTCGTGCGCGGTGGGCGGCGGCTTCGACGCCGACCGGCTCTACGAAGAGGTCCGCACTACGCGCGCCTACCGCGACCTACAGCGCGCCACCTATGACCGCGTACTCCACTTCGTCGAGCACGGCGGCGACGCGCTCGCGGCCTACCCGCGGTTCCAGCGCCTCAGGCGCGAGACCGGCCGCGTGGTCGTGCGCGACGCCGGCGCCGCGCGCGACCACCGCATGACCATCGGCACGATCACGCAGGACAGCTCGCTGCGCGTGCGGTTCCTCAACGGCGCCACGCTCGGGCACGTCGAAGAGCGCTTCGTCACCCGGGTCCGCCCCGGCGAGCGGTTCGTGTTCGCGGGGCGCACGCTCGAGCTGCTCTCGATCCGTGACATGGACGTGCGCGTACGCGCCGCGCGCGGGCCTACCGAGCACGTGCCGAAGTGGGTCGGCGGCCGCCTGCCGCTCTCCGATTCGCTGGCGCGGGCGACCAGCGACCTGCTGCTGGAGCTCCGCCGTGCGATCGAGGCGGGGCAGGACCTGGAATCGTTCGGACCCGAGGTGGCGCGCGCGGCACCGCTGCTGCGTCGCCAGGCCGCGGCGTCCCGCCTGCCAGGCGAGCGCGTGCTGGCCGAGGTCACCGAGACCCGCGAAGGATCGCACCTGTTCCTGTTCCCCTTTGCGGGCCAGCTCGCGCACGAGGGGCTCGCCGCGCTCCTGGCCGCGCGGCTCGGGGAGCGCGCTGCGGTGACGTTCGCGCTGTCGGCCAACGACTACGGCTTGGAGCTGCTCGCTGCCGGCGACTTCGACTTCGCTTCGGTGCTCGAGGGACGCGAGCTCTGGTCCAGCGAGGCCCTCGACCAGCGCGCGATCGCCGCCGTCAACGGCGCCGAGCTCGGACGGCGCCAGTTCCGCGAGATCGCCCGCGTCGCGGGCCTCGTGCAGGAGGGCTTCGGTCGCTTCCGCAAGGGCGCGCGCCAGCTGCAGACGTCGGCGGGCCTGCTCTACGACGTGTTCGAGCGCCACGAGCCCGACCACCTGCTGCTGGAGCAGGCGCGTCGGGAGGTCGTCGAGCGCAGCTTCGACCGCGACCGACTCGCAGCGGTGCTCGACCGGATCGCGCACGACGGGCTCGAGGTCGTGCGGACGCAGCAGCCGTCGCCGCTGGCGTTCCCGCTGCTGCTCGAACGCGTCGAGGCGCGCGTCTCGACCGAGTCGGACCAGCGCCGCGTCGAGCGCATCAAAGAGCAGTGGCTCGAAGGGGCCGGCGCGTGATCTGCGAGGTCGAGGGAGAGCAGGTCCAGCTGCTCGCGGCGCGCGCCGCCTACCTGCCGCGCCTGGGCGCGCTGCTGGTCGCGGACCTGCACGTCGGCAAAGCAGAGGCGTTCCAGCGGCGCGGCGTGCCCGTTCCCTCGGGCGTGACGGCCGCCGACCTCCGCCGCCTGACCGACGCGCTGAGCGCGACGGCCGCGACGTCGCTCTGGGTGCTCGGCGACCTCGTGCACGACGAGAACGCGCGCGACCTCGACGACCTCGCACAGCTGCGCGCGCGCCACCCGGACGTCGAGCTGCACGTCGTGCGCGGCAACCACGACCGCCACCTGCAAGACCTCCCGCCGGCCTGGGGGTTCTGCGAGCACGCGGGCACGGTCGAGCTCGGCCCGTTCGCGCTGCGGCACGAACCCGAGGGCATGGAGCGCGGTCCCTACACGCTGTGCGGCCACCTGCACCCGATGGCCAAGGTGCGCGGCGCCGGCGACGAGCTGCTGCTGCCGTGCTTCCACTTCGGGCAGCGCATCGGGGTGCTGCCGGCGTTCACGTCGTGGTCGAGCGGCGTGCGCGTCGACCCGAACGACGGGCGGACCTTCGTCGTCGCCGGAGACGCCGTCGTCGACCTCTGAGCGCGGCGCGTGGTTGTGGCCCCCGCGCGCGGCTGCGCCTAGGATCCCCGCGTGTCTGTGCCTGCGCTGCTGCTCCCCCAACGCTCCGCAACGGGTCCGGAGGGCCTCGAAGAGTACCGCGACCGCGGCGGCTACCGCGGCCTCGAGACGGTGCGCGAACGCGGCGGCGCGTGGCTGCGCGCCGAGGTCGAGCCCTCGGGGCTGCGCGGCCGCGGC
>JBERSB010000096.1:0-2181 GCA_041236755.1 Luminiphilus sp.
CGGCGATCGCGAGGTCGAGGTTGCCCTGCCCAGCGCGCGCGATCAGGTCGTCCAGCTGCGGGTCCTCGAACACGGTCCACCAGCGGACCAGGTCCGCCTTGCCGGGGCGAAAGGCAGGATCCTCGACGGCAGCGTATTCGGGGGAGACCTGCTTCGGCACCTCTGGCGGAACGTAGTCGGGACCGACGGCGCAAGCGGCCGCCGCGGCCCCCACGAGCAACAAGCAACTCGGGCGCATCGCGGGATGCTAACCAGATGCTGCCAGAACGCAGTTCCTTAGTGCAGATTCGAATCCCTGGCAGCGATACTCGGCGGCATGAAGACCGCTCGCCAGGGCGCGACCCGCGTCGCGCTGCTCAGTGCCGTGGCCCTAGCCGCCTGCGCCAAGCCGCCGCAGCGCACGCCGCCGCCGCCGCCGGCCGTGACCGTCGCGACCCCGGCGGTCCAGCCGGTCACGATCTACCGCACGTTCACCGGCAGGACCGAGAGCTTCGAGCGCGCCGAGGTGCGGGCGCGCGTCGAGGGCGTGCTCACAGAGGTCAGCTACGACGAGCGCGCGACGATCGACGCGGGCGCGGTGATGTTCCGCGTCGACCCGGCGCCGTTCGCGGCCGCCCGGGACGCCGCGGCGGCCGAGGTCGCAGCCAACGCCGCCTCGGTCCAGCTCGCCGACACGACCGCCAAGAAGCTCGCCAAGGCCCTGGAGAGCAAGTCCGTCTCCGAGCTGCAGGCCCTCGAGGCGAAGGCCCAGCTCGATGTCGCCGCGGCCAAGCTGGACGTCGCCAAGAAGCAGCTCGCGATCCGCGACCTCGACCTCGGCTACACGACGGTCAAGGCCCCCATCTCCGGCCGCGCGCTGGAGACCGACTTCGTCGTCGGCAGCCTCGTCGGCACGATCGGCTCGGGCGCGCTCACGACCATCGTCGACAACACCAAGATCCGGGTCTGGTTCTCGGTGGACGACCGGACCGTCCTCAAGCTGCTCGAGGAGCCGAGCGAACAGCGCGACCAGGCGGTCGTCGAGCTCGCGCGCGACGGCGACGACTCCTTCGGCTTCCGCGGACGGATCGACTACTTCGAGCCGCGCGTCAACGAGGCCACCGGCACGCTGCGCATGCGCGCGGTGTTCGACAACCAGGACGGCCGGCTCGTGCCGGGCCTGTTCGTGCGCGTCCGCATCGCGGCACGCCAGCTCGAAGGTGCGTTGCTCGTGCCCGAGTCCGCGCTGGCCGCCGACCAGGCGGGCCGGCACCTGCTCGTCGTCGGCAGCGACGACGTCGTCGAGCGCCGCGCGGTCGAGCTGGGCCCGCTGGTCAAAGAGGGCCGCGTCGTGCTCGACGGCCTCACCGCCGAGGACCGCGTCGTCGTCACCGGCCTGCTGCGCGCCCGCCCGGGCGCCAAGGTCGCCCCCCGCAACGCCGACGCCGCGCGCTAGGAGCCTCCGCACGTGCTCTCCAGGTTCTTCATCGACCGACCGATCTTCGCGACCGTCGTGTCGCTGGTGATCATCACCGTCGGCGTCGTCTCGCTCTTCGGCCTGCCGATCGCGCAGTACCCCAACCTCGCGCCGCCGACGATCTCGGTCACCGCCAGCTACCCGGGCGCAGGCGCGCAGGTGGTCGCCGACACGGTCGCAGCGCCCATCGAGCAGGAGGTCAACGGCGTCGAGGGCATGATCTACATGTCCAGCGTGTCGGCCGGTGACGGGTCGTACACGCTGACGATCACGTTCGAGCCGTCGGTCGACCTCGACATCGCGACCGTGCAGGTCCAGAACCGCGTGTCGGCGGCCGAGCCCCGCCTGCCCGAGGACGTCCGGCGCTTCGGCATCAAGACGCAGAAGAAGATGCCGGACTTCGCGCAGATGGTCAGCGTGGTCGCGGCCGACGGCGCGCCCTACGACGACATCTTCCTCAGCAACTTCGCGACGCTGCAGCTGCGCGACCGGATCAAGCGCATCCCGGGCGTCGGCGACGCCAGGGTCTTCGGCGCCGCCGAGTACGCGATGCGCATGTGGCTGGACCCGGCGAAGCTCGACGCGCGGGACGTGACCGCGGACGAGGTGCTCGCCGCGATCCGGGAGCAGAACGTCCAGGTCGCGGCCGGCAAGGTCGGCGAGATGCCGGCGCCGGCGGGCACCGCGTTCCAGTACGCGATCAGCACCAAGGGGCGGCTCGTCGA
>JBERSB010000097.1:0-2050 GCA_041236755.1 Luminiphilus sp.
AGCAGCTCGGCGAGCGCCTGGGCGCCTTCCCCGCTGCCGTAGGCGCGCAGCCGGTCGCCTTGTTCGCGCAACACGTCGGCGACCTGGCTGCGCTGGTCGCGCGAGGCCACGGTCTCGGTCCAGCTGCGGACGAGCGCCTGCACGCCCGGGTCGTACGGTCGCAGGCGCAGCGCCGCCATCAGCGCGCCCCAGGCCTCGCCGCGGCGGTCGCGCGCGCCCGCGCCCTGCGCGAGCCCGAGCTCGCCCACGCCGGGCACCCGCTCGTCGCCGCGCATGGCCTGGTAGACGAGCGCCGCGGCGTCGTAGCGCTCGGCCTCCCGCAGCGCCGCGGCGTAGGCGACGCCGACCAGCGGGTGCTGGCCGCTGGCGGCGTAGAGGCGCTCGTACATCCCGAGCGAACGCGCGCGGTCTACGCCGCGCAGCGTGTGCGCGAGCCCCAGCCACGGCCAGACCGCGCCGGGCGCCAGCGACGCGGCGCGCGCGAACCCGGCGAGCGTCTCGCGCGGGTCCTCCTCGACGCGCGCGAGCAGGTAGCGCGCAGCGCCGTCGGTCGGTCGCGCCGCGACCGCCGCGCGCGCTTCGTGCAGCAGCAGGCCGCGGCGGCCGCGACGGCGCAGCACGTCCTGACGCACGCGGCGCGCGTCGACGCATCCCGGCGCCGAGCGCAGCAGGCCGTCGATCACGCCCAGCGCAGACTCCGGCTCGCCCCGCTCGACCGCCTGCCGCGCGCTCCAGGCGAGCCGCCCCGCAGGCTCGTCGCCCCACGGCAGGTCGCCGACGCGCCGCGGCGGCATCCCGGGATCGGCCGACTGGCAGCCGAACAGCAGTCCTGCGGCGAGCACGAGGAGGGGCGAGGACCGCATGGCTGCGTGATACCTGCGCCGGTCGGTGCTCGGCGAGAGAAAAAGGCATCCCACGGTGTTGCGAGGCACCGCGGGCGCCCGACCGTCGGCGCCATCCCCATGGCCTCCAACGATGCTCACCTGCTCTCGGCGGGCCCCCACCCGCGCGACAGCAGCGCCCGAACCCCCTGATCCCGCACGGTCCGCGCGACGCCGTGGCCATCCCCCCGAACGACCGCCGGCGCGTTCCGGCCTCATCGGATCGAGGACCCGCGCGCTTTACGGTCGCGTCGAGCGGCCGTTGCCAACGGCGCCAGCGACCGCCGCCAGATCACTTCGTCGTGAACTGCACGACCGCGGAGAGCCCGAGCTCCACCGCGCCGGACGCCGACGAGACGCCCTCGGACCAGACCCTGCCGACCGGCTCCCAGCCGCAGATCTGGACCTTCTGCGCCTGGCTCGTGACGAGCCCCAGCGAGTTGGCGGCGGCGTCGAACCCACCGGCCTGGAACCGCATCCACTTGCCGAGCAGCTGCGGGTCGTCGGGGATCGCGAACGTGAACCTCGCCGCGCCGTCGGCCGTCGCGACGTCGTAGAACGAGGCGGCGATGTCGATCGAAAGGAAGCAGCCCGGCGCGCCTGCCCCCGCCAGCTCCTGCGGCAGCTGCAGACCTGCCCAGCTGCCCGTCTCCCGGGTCCCGAGCGCGAGCACCACGACCTCGCCCGGCAGCGCGTCGAACGCGCGCACGATCCAGGGCCTGCCCCACTGCACGCCCACAGTCACGCTCTCGACGCCGAGCGGCAGGCCGCTGGACTGCCTGCAAGGAGCCGGGCCGACGGCGGCGGTCGGGCTCGTGCACAGGTAGCTGACGTCGAGCAGATAGGCGCCGGCCGGCTGGCCGTGCACGACGAGCTCCATCAAGAGGCCGCCGCGCCTCGGGTCGTAGGCGAACGGGACGTCGAACGAGATCGGCGCGAGGAACGGGTTGGGCACGCTCGCGCTCGCCTGCGACGGCAACTCGACGAGCCGACGCGGCAGCACCGCGACCTCGTCGGCCCCGCGGTTGTGCGCGAAGCGGGGCGACAGCTGGACGAGCGGATGAGGCAGCGTCGACAGGGCGATCTCGCAGTCGACGGTCTTGGCGTCGGCGACAGCGCCGCCGTCCAGCCGGAGCTGCCCGCCGGTGATCGTCACCGGCCCGGAGAAC
>JBERSB010000098.1:0-3826 GCA_041236755.1 Luminiphilus sp.
GACGACGCCGGCGCGCGCGGCGGGCTCGCGGCAGGGGCTTCGTTCGTGGTGTTGGGCGACCTCAACTGCGACCCGGTCGACGGCGACGCGAAGCGCCAGGCCATGGTGGCGCTGCTCGCGCACGCGCGCGTGCAGGACCCCGAGCCGCGGAGTCCCGGCGGGCCCGAGCAGAAGATGAAACAGTTCGGCGCCAACATGCAGCACCAGGGTGATCCGGCGCTCGACACGGGCGACTTCGACGACGCCCCGGGTCGCGGCCCGGGCAACCTCCGCGTCGACTACGCGCTGCCGTCCGCAGACCTCCTCGTGGCCCGCTCCGGGGTGTTCTGGCCGCGCTCCTACGAGCCGACCCTGGCGCTCGCCGAGGCGACCGATCATCGCCTTGTGTGGGTGGACTGCGGACGCCGATAGGACCGACTGATTGTCCGGGTTGCGGTTGGTGGCGGTGCTGCGTTGCGGCACGATGCCTCGCGACTCAGGTCCCCACTCACCTGTAGACCGTGCTCAACTCGCTCCTATTCGGCCTGTTCGCCCTGACCCTGCTGGGGATCGCGCGCTTCCACAAGTACGCGGTGCAGATCGCCGTGGTCGGCCTGACCGGCGTCCTGATCATCCGACTGTCGTCGGGCTACGACGTCACGGGCCACTTCTCGCACGAGGCCAAGGAGCTGATCAACCTCTCGGGGCTGCTGCTCGGGTTCGCGATCCTGGCCGACTACTTCGAGCGCAGCCACATGCCCGAGAAGCTCGCGGAGCTGCTGCCGACCGGCAAGATCGGGCCGTTCCTGCTGCTGCTGCTGATCGCCGTGCTCTCGGCGCTGCTCGACAACATCGCCGCGGCGCTGATCGGCGGCGCTGCCGCGATCACGCTGTTCAAGCGCAACGTGCACATCGGCTACCTCGCCGCGATGGTCGCCGCGTCGAACGCCGGCGGCGCCGGCTCGGTGATCGGGGACACCACCACGACGATGATCTGGATCGCCGGCGCCTCGCCGCTCTGGGTCGTCGAGGCCGCGATCGGCGCGATCGTCGCGATCTCGTTCTTCGGGATCTTCGCGAGCGCGCAGCAGAACTCGCTGCAGCCGCTCATCAAGCCCGAGGAGAAGGCGCCGCCCGTCGACAAGCTCAAGCTCGTGATCGTCGGGATGATCATCGTGGGCACGATCTCGACCAACATCGCGTTCAGCTTCCCGGCGCTGGGGGTCTGGATCGCGATCGGGCTCGGCCAGCTGCTTAGCAAGGCCAACTGGAAGGCGCTCCCGCACGCAGCACACGGCATGGTCTTCCTGGTCTGCCTGGTCGCCGCGGCGTCGATGATGCCGGTCGAGGAGCTGCCGTCGCCGTCCGAGTGGACCGCGCTCGGCCTCGGCTTCGTCTCCGCGTTCTTCGACAACATCCCGCTCACCAAGCTGGCGATCGAGCAGGACGGCTACGACTGGGGCCTGCTCGCCTACACGGTCGGCTACGGCGGCTCGATGCTCTGGTTCGGCTCCTCGGCCGGCGTCGCGTTGGCCGGACTGTTCACCGAGGCGAAGTCGGTCAAGAACTGGCTGATCCACGGCTGGCACGTCGCCGTCGGCTACGTGCTCGGCTTCTTCGCGATGCTGCTGGTCATGGGGTGGCACCCGCAGCAGATGCCGCGTGAGGACGCGGGCGTCGAGGCGCACGGCGAGTCGGTCGAGACCGCCAAGCCGAAGCCCGCCGGCCACTGAGCGCGCGCGCTAGTGCTTGTCCATCGCGAGCACGAGCAGCTCGGCGTCGCTGCCGCGCAGCGCGCGGTGCGTGAACGGCAGGAAGCACCGCGACTGCGTCGTGACGTGCGTGATCAGCGCGTCGTCGGCGTGGGCGACTACGACCTCGACGTCGCCGACCTGCAGCTCGACGCGCGCAGGGCCCGTCAGCTCTTCGTCGCCCCCTGCTTCCAGCGTGGTCACTGCGGCGAGGCGCTCGTGCAGCCAGTCGGCGAGCAGTAGCGACATCGCGGAGGCCCCGCGGCCGTGACAGATCCGGCACTGCACGTCGGCGTTGGGCAGCCACTCGAAGCGCTCGAAGGCCTCGGCGAGCGCGCGCCGCCACGGCCGCGCGCGCAGCCAGCTGAGGTCGCTGAGCTGTTCGCCACGGTCGCGCCGCTCCTTGACGATCCGGAGCTCCTGCGCAGGATCCTCGAACAGCTGCGAGTCGACGATGGCGTGCTCGGCGAGTCCGGCCAGCGTGTCGAAGCGCCGTTCGTCGGCGGGCCACGGCAGCGCCCAGAGCAGGTGGCTCGGCAGGTCGTCGAGAGTCAGCGGCCGCAGCAGGCCCGGCATGCGCGCGAGGTCTTCGGTGCGCAGGCGCAGCACGATCTGCTCGAGCACGATGTCGCGCAGCGGTCCGTGGCGTCGGGTCGTCGCCGTCAGCTCGGCCATCGTGTGCGGCTGGGTGTCGTCGAGCAGCAGCAGGAACGCCCGGCAGGGGGAGCGGTGCTGCAGCTGTGCGGTGACGTCGAGCAGGCGCTCGGCGTGTTCGGCGCGCGCCACGCCGATGAAGTTCGCCGTCAGCGCGCGCGCGACGTCGGAGCCGCGCTGCTCCTGCATGCAGGCGTCCCACAGCGCGTCCAGCTGCTCGGGCAGGTCCCGCCAGCGTGAGTGTCTGGTCTCGGTGCGGTCGAACGTCGCGCCGTTCACGGGCGCCTCCAGGCGCGCTGCGTGCCGAGCAGGTTGTCGGCGGCGTCCGGCCCCCAGGTGCCCGCGACGTACTCCTCGGGCGGCTGCGTCGACTGGCGCCAGCCCTCGACGATGGAGTCGACGATCCGCCACGCCTCCTCGACCTCGTCGGCGCGCGCGAACAGCGTGCCGTCGCCGAGCATCGAGTCGAGCAGCAGGCGCTCGTAGGCATCGGCGGTCTCGCCGCCGAACGCGGTGCCGTAGCGGAAGTCCATCCGCACGTCGCGGATGCGCACGTCCGGCCCGGGCACCTTGGCGCCGAAGCGCATCGCCACGCCTTCGTCCGGCTGGATGCGCAAGAGCAGGATGTTCGGGGTCGGGCCCTTGTCCTCGCCGAACAGCGCGTGCGGCGGGTCCTTGAAGTGGATCGCGACCTCGGTCACGCGGCGCGGCATGCGCTTGGCCGACCGCAGGAAGAACGGCGTGCGCGCCCAGCGCCAGTTGTCGATCTGCAGGCGCACGGCCGCATACGTCTCGGTCACCGAGTCCGCGGCGACGCCGCCCTCGTCCTTGTAGCCTTCGACGTCCTCGCCGCGGAACGAGCCGCCCGTGTACTGGGCGCGCACCGTCGAGCGGGCGACCTCGTCGGGGGCAAACGTGCGGATCGCCTTCAAGACCTTGACCTTCTCGTCACGGACCGCGTCGGCGGTCATGGCGGCCGGCGGCTCCATCGCCACCAGGGTCAGGATCTGCATCAGGTGGTTCTGGATCATGTCCCGGATGACCCCGGACTCCTCGAAGTAGCCGCCGCGCGTCCCTACGCCGATCGACTCGGCGACCGTGATCTGCACGTGGTCGACGAACTTCTCGTTCCACAGCGGCTCGAAGATCCCGTTGGCGAAGCGCAGCGCGAGGATGTTCTGCACCGTCTCCTTGCCGAGGTAGTGGTCGATGCGGAAGACCTGGCGCTCCTTGAACGCCGCGTTGACCTGGTTGTTGAGCGCGGTCGCCGTCTCGACGTCGCGGCCGAACGGCTTCTCGACGATGACGCGCGCGAACCTGCCGTCCCGCTCCTTGCTGAGGCCGGCGGCCGCGAGGTTCTGCAGGATGTCCGAGTACGCGCTCGGCGGCGTCGCGAGGTAGAAGATCCGGTTGCCCGCGGTGCCGCGCGCCTGGTCGATCTG
>JBERSB010000099.1:0-2904 GCA_041236755.1 Luminiphilus sp.
ACGAACCAACATTAATATCAAACGTCTTGTCTGCATCGTGAATGGTATCGCCACCAACGTATGCAGTATGAAAGATAATGCCAAGCTTTGCTCTCTCAATCGTTTTAGCAAGTGCTGAGTCAACAGGTACAGCATAAGTGCAAAACCGCGCGGGAAATCCCTATCGGGAGCCGCCCATGCCAGCGACCGCCCCGGCAAACCGCTCAGGTTTTCAACAGATCGGCCGATGTCCGTTCGGGTACCCGAAGTCGGGCCAAGCACCTACGACCGAGACCATGATCTTTGACAAACGCCTGCTGTTCGCTGCTCTGCCGCTAGCCATGAGCTGCATCGTCCTGGCCCAACGCACGCCGGACGAAGCCCTGCAAGCCCTCCAGAAGGGCAACCAGCGCTTCGCCGACGAAGGCAGCGTACCCCAGCCCATCGGGCCCGGTGTCCGCCGCACGCTCGCTCGCGGCCAGAGCCCGTACGCCGTCGTCGTCACGTGCGCCGACAGCCGCGTGCCGCCCGAGCACCTGTTCAACGTGGGCCTGGGCGAGCTCATCGTGGTCCGCACCGCGGGTCACGTGGTCGGCCCGGAGGCGATCGCCACGATCGAGCACGCCGTCGAGCGCCTCAACGTGCCGCTCTGCGTCGTCCTCGGCCACGAGAGCTGCGACGTCGTCGCCGCCGCCGCCGAGCAGAGCCTCTCGACCAACACCGAGAACCAGCCGAGCGACGCGCTCGTCTACCTGCTCGAGCGCATCGAGCCCGCGATCCGCAAGGCGCGCGCGCTCGACCTCGGCAACAGCGAGATGCGGGGCATGGCCGAAGAAGAGCACGCCCACGCCACGGTCAAGGAGTGCATGCGCCGCAGCCCGCTGCTGCGCCGCTTCGCTTCGGTGGGCCGCTTCCGCATGGTCGCAGCGCGCTACCACACCGAGGGCAACGTCGAGTGGCTCCCGAGCCGCCCGATCCCGAACCCCGAGCAGGTCGACCGCCCGGCGATGCTGGAGTCGGTCGAGCCGGGCATGCCCCCGCACGTCGCGCTGCGCATGCTGCGCGCCGGCCACCGCCGCTTCATGGGCGACACGCGCCCGATGCCCGACCTGAGCAAGGACCAGCGCGCCGCCATCGCCGACTCGCAGCGCCCGCTCGCGATCGTCGTGACGGACTCGGACTCGCGCGTCTCGCCCGAGCACATCTTCGACGCCGGCCTCGGTGACCTCTACGTGATCCGCAGCGGCGGCAACACGCTGACCGACGAGACGCTGGCGAGCATCGAGTTCGCCGCCGAGAAGCTCGGCGCGTCGCTGCTGGTCGTCATGGGCCACAACCGCTGCGAGCCGATGATGGCCGCCGCGGACCACCCGATGATGCAGCAGATGACGCCCCACCAGCGCCGCCTGCTCAAGAGCCTGGAGCCCTCGGTCAGCGCCGCGCGCGCCAACCACGCCGAGGACGTCGTCCAGCAGGCCACGCAGGAGAACGCCATGCGCACCCTGCAGGAGGCCCGCTCGCGCAGCACGCTGCTGCGCACGCTCGAGGAAGAGGGCACGTTCTCGATGCTCGCCAGCTACTACGACGTGGCGACGGGCGACCTGACCTGGCTCAAGCTGCCCCCGACGGGCGGCGCCTTCCTCGCGCAGGTCCGCGACCAGTCGACCGAGGTCAACAGCGAGGCGACGACCACCGAGTCGGAGTCGGAGTCGCACGCGAAGACCGAGTCGGAGACCAGCGAGACCTCGGAGTCCGGCGACGCGCACGGTGAAGCCACGGCCACGGCCGAGCACGCCGAGCTGCCCGTCTTCGACATGCCCGCGGCGCCGTTCGGCGAGAGCGTCGGCACGTCCTCGAAGAACGAGCACGCGATCAGCGGCAGCCACGCCGCCCCGAGCGTCGAGAGCCACGTGGTGCCGGTGCAACCGAGCAGCCACGCGATCCCGACCGCGGGCGGCCACTACGTCACCGTGCCTGCCGGGCACGGCGCCTCGGCCAACGGCTACGGCGGCAGCCAGACGTTCTTCGTGCCGATGGTCGACAGCCACTACGGCAGCTACCAGGGCGCGGGCAACAACTCGCGCGGCGACCTGAGCAAGCAGCTCTCCGAGCTGTTCAAGAACCCGGTCGTGCTCGGCGGGATGGGCGGCATCGGCGCGGTCCTGACCGCGGCGTGGCTGTTCCTGCGCCGCCGGCGCTAGGGACGCCCCGCGCTGAGCCGCAGCGCTCAGCGCACGAAGGCCTCGAGCCGGCCCAGCCGCTCGGGGTCTTCGTTGTGGTCGAAGTAGAACCTGCGGAACTTCGCGAGGTCCTTCACCACCTGCTGCCGCGGCTTCTGCGGCAGCTCCTCGAGATACCCGTCGAGGAACGCCTCGAAGTCCACGACCTGGAGGCCAGGGTCACGGCGACGCAGCTCCGCCATCAGCTCGCGGTCCCACGTCACGAGCTTGGCGGGCACCGGCACCGGCGCGCACGGGAACACGACGTCCCGCCACGCGTCCCCGGCACCGTAGCTCAGCTCGAACATGAAGTGCATGCCGCGCTCGACGAGGTAGTCCGGGTACTGCGTCCACGGCCGGTTGTGACCCGGCTTGAACACGCGGCCCGTCGGCAGGTGCGCGATGTAGGCGTCCGTCAGCCCGCCTGCGACCTCGACGGCGACGGGCACCTCGGACAGGAACGCGAGGTTGGCGTGGCCGCCGGCGATGCCGATCCGCACGTCCAGCCCCTCGCAGAGCCCCCGGAGGTACTCGCCGCAGCCGTGTGAGATGTCGACCAGCGAGTGCCCGGCGATCTCCAGGAACGAGATGCGGCGGTTGTCGGACACCGGTCGCTCGAAGTCCGAGAGACCCTCGGGCTCGACCCGCGCCCACAGCCCGCAGAACACGAGCACCGCGCACACAGGCGCCAGCGCGACGCGGTTCC
>JBERSB010000100.1:0-9934 GCA_041236755.1 Luminiphilus sp.
CGTCGGCGCGCATCCGCAGCCGCACGCGTCCCGGCGGGATCCCGTTCAACTCGAACGAGCCGTCCGCGGACTTCACCTCGAGCCAGTTTCCGTACAGGGTGCGGTCGCCCATCGACGTGCCCTCGGGCATCTGGCGCGTGCGCTTGCGGCGCCCCGTCTCCCAGGGTGGCCCGCCTTGCCCACGTCGGCGCCAGCCGCGACGGTCCGCGCTCGCGTCGACCGCGACCACGTCGCCGTTCTCGTCGCGCGGGATCTCGCGGCTGCGCGTCTCGATCCGAAAGCGCGTGATCGGGCGACGGTCGTCGCCTTCTCCGACCGCGACCCGCCCACGAACGGTCGCGCCGCGCTGCAAGCGCACGACGAGGTCCGGGTCGTCGAGCTCGACGCCCGAGGCCAGCGCGGTCGTGTAGCCGGGCTTGCCGGCCTCGATCACGAGGCGCTCGCCCGTCATCCCGTCGACCGTGAAGCGCCCCGACTCGTCGGTCGTCGCCGAGACGCGGCGGATCTTCAGCATGACCTTGAGGAACTGCGAATCGTTCGGTCGCTCGAACGGCCGCACGTCGACGCTCGCACCCGCGACGGGCTCGTCGCGGTCGTCCAAGACGCGCCCGGTCACCCGCACGCCCGTGTCGAGCTGGAGCAGGACGTCGTCGTAGACCCCGCCGTCGACGACGGCTAGCTCCACGATGTTGCTCGGCGCCGCGCCGTCGGCGGACGCGACGACGGCGACGCGGCCGGCCGCGACGTGCTCCATCCGGAAGCGGCCTTCCTCGTCGGTCTGCAGCGGCTCGGCGCGGCCGTCGGCCGAGAACAGCACGCGGCTGATGTCGAGGTAGACCATCGCCACGCTGGCGCCGGCGAGCGGGGCGCCGTCAGGGTCGAGCACCACACCTTCGACGATCGCGCCCTGGTGCGCTTGCACCGTGAGCGCCGTGACCTGACCGGCCTGCACGGCGACGCCGTGCACTTCCTCGAGCGCGATCGAAGGGGCCGTGACCGCGACCGTGTAGCCGTTGCCGGCGGGGACGCCCGGGATGTCGAAGCGGCCCTGGTCGTCGGTGACGGTGTCGAGCCAGCGGTACTGCCGGTCGGTGATCTGACCGAGGAACGCGTTGAGGCCGGGCCGCACGCTGACGTCCGCGCCCGGCGACGGCGCGCCGTCGGCGCCGAGCACGACGCCGCGCAGCCTGCCGCCCGGCGACGCGCGCAGCTCCAGCCCTTCGACGATCTCGCCCATGGCGACGCGCGCCGGTGTCGCCGTGCGCACGAACCAGCCGTCGCTGCGCCCGTCGAGGAACAGGCGGCCGGGCGAGAGCCCGGTGATCTCGAAGCGTCCGTCGGCGTCGCTGACCGCGCGACCGAGCTCTCTGCGCGGCGCCCGCGTGTCGACGAACATGCCCTCGCGGAACATGCCGCGGAAGCGGTCGACCAGCGGCGCGAGCGCCGGCTGATCCTTGACGGCGACCACCTCGACGCCGGCGAGCGGCAGGCCGGTCTTGGCGTCGACGACGACGCCGCGCACACCCGTCGCGCCTGTGCGGTCCACGACCTCGGCGCGCTCAGGGGCAGCCGCCGGCGCCGCGGCAGCGGCGGCTGCGGCCAGGTCCCCGGCCTGCGCGACGGCATCGCCGGCCGCAGAATCCCTGGGATCGGACGGCAGCGCAGCCGGCTCCGCGCCGCCGAGGCCGAAGGCTCCGATGAGCAACACGGCCAGGGCCAGCACGATCAGCAGCAGGGGGACAGCGGCGCGGTTCTGCATCAGTCGGTTCTCGAGGGGCGAGCGGTCGGGGCGAGCGCGAAGCAACGGTGGACTGCGCAGAGCGCGACCTGTCGGGCGAAGCGGGGGCGGTTGGAGCGAGTTCGCCAGGGCGCAGCGCCCGGTTTCGCCCCGGCACGGTGACTACGTGGACGCGGGCAACCTGATCACAAATCGGGTCTCGCCCGGCCGCGTCGCGTCGAGGCGGATCGAGCCGCCGTGGGCCTCCACCAGCCGCCGACAGATCGCCAGCCCCAGACCCGTGCCGGACGTCTTGGTAGTGAAGTAGGGCTCGAACAGGCGGTCACGGAGCTCCTCGGGCACGCCCGGGCCGTCGTCGACGACCTGGACCTCGACGGCGCCGCCCGCGAGGCACGACGTGAGTGCTACTCGCACCGGACCGGCCGCAGCCTCGATCGCGTTCTGCACCAGGTTGACGAAGACGCGCGCGAGCGCCTTCTGGTCGATCGACAGCTCCGCGTCGTCGGCGTCGGGAAGGAACGTCAGCGTCAACGGTCGCTCGGCGAACAGCCGCGCGGTCTGCTCCCGGAGCTCTTCGAGCCACGTGTCGGCGCGCACGACCGAACGCTGCTCGGCGGCGACGCCCGCGAACGAGCGGAAGTCGTTGGCGATGCGGTCGAGGGCGTCGGTCTGCTCCAGCACGGTCCGGGCGAGGCGCTCCGCCACCTGCTCGGCGCGAGGGTCGTCCTCGGCGCGGGCGCGCTGCAGCAGCTGGGCGGTGATGCGCATCGGCTGCAGCGGGTTCTTGACCTCGTGCGCGACCTGCCGCGCCATCTCGGCCCACGCCTGCTCGCGCTCGGCGTGCGCGAGCCGGTCGCGTCCGACTGCCAATTCGTGCGCCATCAGGTTGAACGCCGCCGCGAGCTCGCCGAGCTCGGGGCCGCCGCGGCTCGGCACCGAGACCGCGAGGTCGCCGCCCGCGATCTTCCGCGTCGCAGAGACCAGCTGCTTGACCGGCGCGGTGATCGCGCGCGACGCCGCGAGCGACCACGAGACGAGCACGAGGATCGAGACCAGGATAGCAACCAGCAGCACCTGCTCGAACGCGTCGCTCGCGGCGAACAGCTCGTGCTCGGGCACCGCCACGCCGATCACGAACGCGCGCTGCGCGTCGCCGCCGCCGGGCGCGAAGCCGACGCGGAGCGGCACGCCGTCGCCGTCCTCGGAGCGGCAGCGGCCCTGCGCCTTCGCCCCGACCAGCTGCCCCGCGAGCTCCGGAGGCTCCAGCGGGAGGCCGTAGTGGCGCCGGTCGGTGTGCCCCTGCACCGCGCCGCCGCGGCCGATCAGGAACACCTCCGCCGAAGGCAGCCTGGCCTCCTCGACCAGCACTTCGCGCGCCTCGTCGAGCACGGCCTGCACCTCCGACCAGCGCATCAGCGCGAACATCACGCCCGCGCCGCCGTCTGCCTTCGGCACCTCCATCGCGACGCCGAGGTGGTGGCTGCCGGGGTCCATCGACCGGAACTTCACGCCGCGGTGCAGGTACGGCGACCGGCCCCACGGCAGGAAGTGGGTGCCGCGCTGCTCCTGCGCGCGGCGGAACCAGGGCGCGTCCGCGACCGAGGCCGGGATCAACGCCCGCCGCCGTTCGTGCGCGCTGGGGTCGAGCCTCCGGCCGTCCTGCCAGTAGACGACTTCGCCGTCGGCGTCGGCGAGCAGCAGCAGGTCGAGGAACTCGCTGAGCAGGTCCGGGATCAGCTCGACCTGCTCGGCGAACGCCTCGAGCTCGGCGTCCAGCTGCTCGGCGGGCGCGTCGAGCACGCGCCGCGAGAGCTCGCGCACGATCGCGCACGCCTGGTCTGTGCGCTCGAGCCGCGTCTCGATCTTCTGCGCGAAGTCCGTGGCGAGTTGCGGCAGAAAGACCCGCACGACCTGCTCGTCGATCTGCTCGCGCATACCGCGGAGCGAGAACACCCCGTAGAGCACCAGCGGCAGCGCGGCCGTCACCACCAGGGTGACGAGGAACCGGCTTGCCAGAGAGAGCGGACGCACGCGGCGATTATGCCACGTAGAAGGCGCTCAGCTCTTGCCCTCGCCGGCACCCGCGCCGGCGCGCTCGGCGATCGCCTTCTTGAGGCGCTCGATCTGCGCCTCGCCGTCGCGCCACTGCTCGTAGAAGCGCTCGGCGTTGCCGTAGTGATCGATCGCCTTTTCGAGCTGGCCCGCGGCCTCGGCGTCGACCGCCGCCTGCCACTCGGACTTCGCGCCCTCGATGTCGACGCGGAGCGCGTCGATGCGCGCCGCCTCGTCCTCGAGGCCGTCGGGCCACTTCTCGGCGAGCGCCTCGAAGGCGGCCAGCGCCTCGGCCTTCTTGCCCATCACCTCGAAGTCGCGACCTCTGCGGTAGGCGCTCTCGCCTTCGAGCTTGCGGTTCTGGATCATCAGCTCGCTGATCGCGCCGCGCGACAGCACCGACTGCTCGAACGCTTCGTCGAGGATCTTGCGGGCCTGCTCGAAGTCCCCGGTCCGCATCGTCAGCTGCGCCGACTCGATCAACCCGAGCGCGTCGAGCTCGGACTGCATGCGCTCGATCGACTCCTGCACGTCTTCGAGCTCCGGGCCGAGCTTCTTCGCCTGCCGGTAGAGCACGAGCGCCGCGCCGAACTTGTTCTCACGCTCGCACGCCATCGCCTCGGCCTGCGTCGCGCGCGCGCGCTCGATCCGCGCGTCCTCGCCGAGCCGCGTCGCGTTGCTGCGTCGCTCGTCTTCGGGATCCGGCGTGTTCTTGAGCACGGCCGCCGCGTGCCATGCGACCTCGATGTGCCGGAACTCGGGGAACTTGCGGACTGCCTGGATGAACTGCCGCTGGGCCACGGCGTCCATGCGGGCGAGCTCGTCCTTGACGCGCAGCATGCCTGCGCTCGCGGGCTCGAAGTCCTCCACGATCCGCTGGCTCTCGATGTAGAGCTTCATCGCCTGCTGGAAGTCGCGCTCGGAGAGCAGGCGATCCCCACGCAGCACCAGCCGCTTGGCCTGCTTGTGGTGGGCGTGGTCGAAGAGCTCCTGCACGCCGTGGAAGCCGGGCGACTGGGCCTCCAGCTCCGCGAGCAGCTCCAGGGCCTCTTCTTCGCGCTCACGGAAGATCAGGCTCTGCGCCCGGTCCCGCATCGCCTCGAGCCGGAGCCTCGCGTGCTCGGCTTCGAGCGCGGGCGCGACACTGCCCGCTTGCTGCTGCCGGGTGTACTCGTGGTCCAGGACCTCGAAGGCCAGCTGGTAGTAGCCGCGCCGTTCGAAGTCACGGCTCTCCACGATCACGGAGCTGGTGCTGCAGCTACAGAGCGCGAGGAGGCCTATGAGCGAGAGGACCGCTGGGATGGAGCGCACGGCGTTTGTTACGGACTGACGGATTTCAGGACAGAGCCGGACGTCGCTCCGGCGCGAGGACTGAGACCGACTTGAGGCGCAGCATCTTCCCGCGCTCGCGCTGGATGTCCAAGGATCTCCCGCGGCGGCGCAAGGGGGCGCCTGCCGGGCGCTTGAGCCGCCGCGGGGCAGCGACGCAAGGCCCGGCCGCACCGAGGCTTCGGTTGCGTGCCCGCCTGCGGGACGGGGCCGCGGATCGGCTCAATATGCAGCCGCAGCATGTCGATAGAGACGATGCCATGGAAGACGGCGACATCCTCGACTCCTTCGACGACGACGACGCGCTCGCCAAGTCGATCGAGAAGGGGCAATCGGGCCCCTGGAACGACAGCTCGGCCGCGTTCGAGGACCCGAAGCTGGCGCAGCTCCAGAAGCAGCTGATGGAGCCGACCACCAAGCTGACCTACGAGCAGCGCCGCATGCGCGAGCTCCAGTCGCGCACCGCCCGCGCCGAGCAAGAGGCCGCTCAGAAGATGTCACGCCTCCCGGAGTTCGAGGCTGCGCCGGAGGTGAAGTGGTCGGAGACGCCCGCGCCGAAGTCGGACGCCCCGATCTGGAACGAGTTCGGCACGATCGACGAAGAGCCGCGCAACGCCAAGCAGTTCGACTTCCGCCGCAAGGCCGGCGCACCCGCTCCCAAGCCCAAGGCCGAGGAGCCCGCGCGCAAACGCTCGGCGACGCTGGTCCGGATCAGCCTCGCGACCTCGATGCAGACCGCGGCCGTGGTCTTCCTGGTCGCGACGATGGCGCACGGCATCATCGCCGGCTTCCACGCCGACCTGATCGTCCGCGGAGTCCTCGGCGGACTCGCCGCGGGCTTCTTCTGGCACCGGCACCAGAACGAGCCGCAGGCCGCCGTCGCGATCGGCGTGGGCGCCTACCTGATGACGTTCCTGCCGTCGTTCGAGCTGGGCTCGCCCTACAAGCTGATCGGGCTGTCGATCGGCTTCTTCACGGTCGCCGTGGGCTCGTGCCTGCAGCGCGCGCCGAGTAAGTAGCGCGCACCTCGAGCCGGCTGTGCGACGCTACTGACCCAGCGTCGCCTGGCCGCCCTCGGAGACCACCACGCCGAGCGCGTTGACCGCGTCGACGACCAGCCACTGGTGGAACAGATCTGCGCCCAGATACGCGGTCGAGGCCGGGACGCTGATCGCGAAGCTCGCGGCACCCGCGGCATCGATCGCGACGAGGCTGAGCACGTCCGCTGCGACGAGCAGGTCGCAGCCGGGCGCGCCCGGCAGCGCTGCGGGCAGCGGCGCGCCGCCGTAGCTCGTGTCGGAGAGGCCGGACGCCAGCACGCCCAGCGTGTTGGGCGCCGCGCTGGCGAGCGTCACGTCGTAGCTCGACCCGAGCGTCGGCGCGCCCGCGTTGCCGAGATCGGGCGTGAGCGTGTTGCCGCCGCTGCACTGGATGCGCCACGACGGGAACTGCACGAGCCCCGACTGCGCCCAGGAGCCGGTGACCGCTGTGCGGTAGAAGCCGAGCCCCGGTGAGCCGGCCGTCAGGTTCGAGATGACTCCCCCTGGGGAGTTCTCGTAGCCGACGTAGAAGTCCCCCAGCACCGTCACCGGCGCAGCGAAGGTCGCGGTGTAGAAGCCCGGAGCCGTGCCGACGGTGATCGTCGTGCTCGCCAGCGGAGTGGCGGCCGGACCGTTGCCCGACTGCGCGTAGATGTGGGCGGGTCGCGTGATCGTGCCGCTCGTGGACGCGGTGTAGACCTCGAAGCTCGCCACCTGCAGCGGCCCCGAAGACGGCACCTCGAACGCGTACTCGTAGGAGTTGGTGCTGTTGCTGAGCGACCCGCCCGCGGCGTTGAGCTCGGGACACGGCGCCGTCACCGAGCCCGGGCAGCCCTGCCCGAACGTCGTGAAGCTCGCGGTGCTCGGGCGCACGATGTAGAGGCCCGTCGAGCGGTCGGAGACCAGGATGTTGCCCGACGGCAGGAACGGGTAGACGCCCCAGCAGCCGTTGTAGCCGCCCGACGTCCCCGACCACGTGTCGTAGGAGGCGACCTCGACCGGGTTGGCGGGGTCGCTGATGTCGATGCAGCGGTAACCCTCGGTGTACCAGCTGACGTGCACGCGGTCGCCGACGATGAACGCGTTGTGCGGCACCGCGGCCGGGTTGGGCGTGAAGGTCCCCAGGCCGATCGGGTTCGACTTGTTGGTGATGTCGAACAGCCGGATCACGCCGCCGGTCACCTCGTCCGCAGTGACACAGAGCGTGCCGGCCGCGTTCGGCCACGCATGGTGCGTGAAGTTGCCGGGCGTCGGCGTGTTGCTGAGCACGGTCGGCGGGAACGTCGACGTGTCCGAGATACGGAGGTCGCCGTTGTAGATCATCGAGCCGTAGAAGTAGCCGTTCTCCACGCACAGGTCGTGGTAGTAGTTGCTCGAGCCGCTCGGGCTGGCGAGACCGACGTAGGTCGGGTTGGTCGGGTTCGCGTTGAGGTCCCAGACCGGCGTGCCGGCGCCGCTGCCGACCAGGTAGAGCCGGCCCGCGCCGACGTCGATGCAGATGTTGTGCGCGTTGCCCGACACCGAGGTCCCGAACGCACCGAGCGAGACCGGGCTGTTCGGGTTGGAGAGGTCGATGATCTGGAAGCCTGCCGTCGCCTCGGTGGAGACATATGCGTAGTTGCCGAACGTGCGGCAGTCGCGCCACGTCGACGAGCCGAACGTCAGGAACCCGCGCTCGATCGGCGTCGCCGGGTTGGTGACGTCGACGACCACCGTGCCCGTGGTCGTGCACAAGAGCGCATACTCGTCGCCGTTCGGCGCCGTGTAGCCCCAGATGTCGTTGAACGGGCCGTGGTTGTTGAACGTGCCCAGCAGCGCGCAGTTGACGCCCTGGGCTGAGAGTGTCGCGGTGCCGAGGGCAACGGCCAGGAGGAGCTTCTTCATGTGAATCCGGGCAGCAGGGGCGCCCCGGATTCTACCCCTCCCCCACCTGCCGCGCTCCGGCTCGACAGCCTGACCGCGCCGCCGGACCGCCGACCGCTACTGGTCGACGGTCGCCTTGCCGCCCTGGGAGACGACCACGCCGAGGCTGTTGACGTTGTCGAGCACCGCCCACTGGTGGAACAGCTCGATGCCGACGTAGGCGGTCGACGAGGGTATGCTGAACTGGCGGTTCGCCGTGCCCAGCGAGCTCGTGATGCGCAGGTCCAGGACTTCGTCCGAGACGAGCAGGTTACAGCCCGGCGCGCCCGGCAGCGCTAGCGGCAGCGGGCCGGCGCTCGAGGTGCTGTCCGAGATCCCGGAGACGCAGACCGCGAAGGCTTGCGGGATCGCGTCGGTGAGCGTGACGCTGTAGTTGCCGCCCAGCGTCGGCAGCCCGGCGCTGCCGAGCGCCGGCGTCACGGTGCCACCGCCGGTGCAGTTCACGCGGTAGGACGGCGCGCTGACGAGGCCCGAGAGCGTCCACGCGGCGGGGCCGTTGACGAGGTCGCGGTAGAACCCCGAACCCTGCTGTCCCGAGATCAGCGAGCAGATGATCACGTTGTTCGAGCTGCTGTCGAGCCCGAGGTAGAACGTGCCGTTTACCGACACCGGCGACGAGAACGTCGCCGTGTAGAACTGCGCGCTGGGACCGATCGTGACCGAGGTCGTCGCGATCGGCGAGGAACCGGGCTGGCCGTTGACGCTCGGGTAGATGTGGACCGGCCGCACGAGCGTGCCTCCCGTGGTCCGCGTGAAGAACTCCACGGACGTGACGTTGATCGGGCCCGAGGACTGCGCGGTGTAGCAGTACTCGTTGTCGCGCAGGTCGCCCTCGAGCGTGCCGCCCGCGGGGTTCAGCTCCGGACAGGCCGCGGCGGCCGAGCCAGGGCATCCCTGGCCGAACGTCGAGAAGCTCGCGCCGCTCGGCCGGACGATGAACAGGCCCTGCGAGCGGTCCGACACCAGGATGTTGCCGGACGGCAGGAACGGGTAGACGCCCCAGCAGCCGTTGTAGCCGCCAGAGGTCCCCGAGTAGGTGTCGTAGGACGCGACCTCGACCGGGTTGGACGGATCGCTGATGTCGATGCAGCGGTAGCCCTCGGTGTACCAGCTGGCGTGCACCTTGTCGCCCACGATGAACGCGTTGTGCACGACCGCCGAAGGGTTCGGCGTGAAGGCGCCGAGGCCGATCGGGTTCGACTTGTTGGTGATGTCGAAGATGCGGATCTGGCCGCCGGTCACCTCGTCCGTGGTGACGCACAGCGTGCCCGCGGCGTTCGGCCACGCGTTGTGCGTGAAGTTGCCCGGCGTCTGCGTGTTGCTGAGCACGGTCGGCGGGAACGTCGACGTGCTCGAGATGCGCAGGTCGCCGTTGTAGATCATCGAGCCGTAGAAGTAGCCGTTCTCCACGCACAGGTCGTGGTAGTAGGCGCCGGTGCCGCTCCCGCCGGCGAGGCCGATGTAGGTCGGGTTGGCAGGGTTGGCGTTGAGGTCCCAGACGGGCGTGCCGACGCCGGTGCCCGCGAGGTAGAGCCGGCCCGCGCCGACGTCGACGCAGACGTTGTGCGCGTTGCTCGTCACCGAGGTGCCGAAGGCGCCGAGCGATGTCGGGTTGTTCGGGTTGGAGAGGTTGATGATCTGGAAGCCGGACGTCGCCTCGGTGACCACGTAGGCGTAGTTGCCGAACGTGCGGCAGTCGCGCCACGACGAGCTGCCGAACGGGAACCAGCCGCGCTCGATCGGGTTCGAGGGGTTCGTGACGTCTACGACCACGGTGCCCGTGGTCGTGCACAAGAGCGCATACTCGTCGCCGTTCGGCGCCGTGTAGCCCCAGATGTCGTTGAACGGGCCG
>JBERSB010000101.1:0-5309 GCA_041236755.1 Luminiphilus sp.
TCCACGACCGCGGGGCCCGTGACGGCTCGGCTCAGCTTCCGGCGGTCGTATACGGGTAGGCGGGTCCCGCCGAGCGGAGGCCGCCGTTCGGCTTCCGGACGGTTCCCCCGCGCAGGACCGAGCGCCGGCAGCGCTCGGGGTGGCGCCTCGCAGCGCACGCGCAGCTGGACGACTTCGAGGCCCGCGTCGGTGACGAAGCCGAACCGCCGCTGGTGCTCGCGGCCGAACGCCGCGGCGAGCCGCTTGGTGAGCGGGACCGACAGTCCGCCGCCCTGGCCGCGGTAGCGCACCAGCGCCTCTATGCGGCCGCGGCCGCGCTTGCCGAGCGCTGCGCGCGCGGGCCAGCAGGGCCCCGCCGCGTTCGATCAGCGCGGCGAGCGACGCGTCGGTCAGCGCCGTGTGCGTGGCCTCCGCCAGCTCGACGGCCTCGCCGGCCAGCGCGAGGCCGAGCGCGGAGAACGCGCCCGGGTGCGCGGGCATGACGGCGCGCGGCATGCCGAGGTGCGCCATGAGCGTCGCCGCGTGCAGGCCGCCGGCGCCCCCGTAGGCGACCAGCGGCACCGAGGCCGGATCGACCGCGCGCTCGGCGGTGATCACGAGGATCGCGCGCGCCATCGTCGCGTCGGCGACCCGCAGCACACCTTCGGCTGTGGCGCGCGGCTTCATGCCGAGCCGCCGACCCAGCCGCTCGATGGCGCGCACAGAAGCGTCGACGTCGACGGGGAACGCACCGTCGAGCAGCGTCTCGGGGCCGAGGTGGCCGAGCGCGACGTGCGCGTCGGTCACCGTGGGCTGGTCGCCCTTGCCGTAGCACGCCGGGCCCGGGTCGGCGCCCGCGCTCTGGGGGCCCACGCGCAGCGCGCCTCCGGGGTCGGCGTAGGCGATGCTGCCGCCGCCGGCCGCGACCGTGTGCACCGGCATCGTCGGCAGCGGCAGCGGCAGGCCGGCGATCGTGCCGTCGCTCGAGCGCGTCGGCTCGCGCTCCACCAGGCAGACGTCGGCGGACGTGCCGCCCATGTCGAACGCCGCGACGCGCGGCAGCTGCAGCCGCTGCGCGACCTGGCCGGCGGCGAGCACCCCGCCCGCCGGACCCGAGAACATCGCGCGCGCCGGGAACGCGGCCGCCTCTTCTGGCGGCAGGATGCCGAGGCTGGAGCGGAGCAGCCGCAGCGTGCCGCGGCCCATCTCTCGCGCCACGCGCGCCGTGTAGCTGCCGACGGCCGGCGCGATCGCCGCGTTGAGGATCGCGGCCGAGAAGCGCTCGTACTCGCCCGAGGCCGGCAGCAGCTCCGCGCTGCACGTGACCGCGACGCCGGGCATCGCGCGCCGCAGCGCGCGCGCCAGCCGCTGCTCGTCGCGCGCGTCGACTGCTGCGTGCAGCAGCCCGACGGCGATCGCTTCCGGGCGCAGGCGGCGCACGGTCGCGCCCGCAGCTTCGACCGCCTCCTGGGTGAGGACCCGGACGACGGCGCCGTCGGGGCCGCGGCGGCAGGGCACGCCGACGCGGAGCCGGCGGGGGACCGGCGGGATCGGGCGCCGGGGCGCGAGCGCGTAGAGGTCTTCGCGCTCCTGGCGACCGACCTCGATGAGGTCCTCGTAGCCCTCGTTGGTCACGAAGACCGTCTTGGCGAGCGCGCCGGTGAGCACCGCGTTGAGGCCGACGGTGGTGCCGTGTACGAGGTCAACCTCCTCGTCAGCTCGGCGCCGCGCCGCTGAGAGGCCGGCGAGCACCGCGCGCGACGGGTCCGCCGGGGTCGAGCGGACCTTGTGGACCTCGACCCCGCCGCGCTGCGCGCGCACGACGTCCGTGAACGTCCCGCCTGTGTCGATGCCGATGCGCGCTGCCACGAAGCGGCCGACGTTAGCGCCGACGGCCGGATCGAACGAGACCTTGGCGCGCGACCGTGGCCATCGCGTAGCCTCTGGCCAGATGCTGCCGCTGTCAGAGCCCTACCAACACGGCGTCACGGTGCTGGCGGCGTTCGCGATCGGTGCCTTGCCGTTCGCGTGGCTGCTCGTGCGCGTCTGCAAGGGCCTGGACGTGCGCACGGTCGGCAGCGGCAACGTCGGCGCGACCAACGCGAGCCGCGCCTTCGAGGGCAAGGCCGCCCGGATCGTCGCGTTTTTGGCGGTCTACGTGCTCGACGCCGGCAAGGGCGCGTTCGCGGCGTGGCTCGGGTTCTCGTCCGGGCTGCTGCCGGGCGTGCTCTGCGCTGCGGCTGCGATCCTCGGGCACTGCTTCACGCCGTTCCTCGGCGGCAAGGGCGGCAAGGGCGTCGCCGCTGCGACAGGCGCGCTGGTCGTGCTCGACTGGCGGGTGACCGCAGCGGCGGTCCTGGTCTTCTTCCTGGTGCGCTTCTCCACCGGGCAGGTTTTCTTCGGCAGCCTCGCGCTGGGCCTCGGTCTCGCCGCGAGCGCGATCCTGGTCGACGTGCCCGAAGCGTTCGGCGAGCGCCTGCCGCTCACCGTGCTGTCGGTGGTCATCGCCCTGTTCCTGTTCTGGACCCACCGCAGCAACCTGCAGAAGTTCTTCGCGGCGGAGCAACCATGAGAATCGCGATCCTCGGCAACGGCGGCTTCGGCACGGCCATGGCGCTCACGCTCGAACGCGCCGGACACGACGTGTCGCTCTGGGGACACGACACCGACTACACCCGGGCGATCGCGACCACGCGCGAGAACCCGCGCTACCTCGCGGGCGTCCGGCTGCCCGACGCCATCGAGGTCAGCGACGACCCCGCGGCGGCGCTGCGCGACGCCTCCGCAGTGCTGGTCGCCGTGCCCACGCAGCACGTGCGCGGCGTCGTCTCCGGCATGACGTCGCAGCTGCCCGCCGACGCGCCGGTGGTCTCGCTCGCCAAGGGCCTCGAGCAGGCGACCGGCAAGCGCCCGTCCGAGATCCTCACGGACGTGCTCGGCGACGGCGAGCGCGTGTACGTGCTGAGCGGCCCGAGCCACGCCGAGGAGATCGCGCACGGCCAGCCGACCACGGTGGTCGTCGCGGGCGCCGACGGCGCGCGCCTCCGCGACCTGCAGGGCGCGCTGCAGACCGACCGCTTCCGCGTCTACCGCAACGGCGACCTGCTGGGCGTCGAGCTGTGCGGCGCGCTCAAGAACGTGATGGCGCTGGCCGCCGGCATCACCGACGGGCTCGGCTACGGCGACAACGCCAAGGCCGCGATCCTGTCGCGCGGGTTGGTCGAGATGCAGCGCTACGGCCTCGCGTGTGGCGCCGATCCACAGACGTTCTTCGGCCTCGCTGGCGTCGGCGACCTCGCGGTCACGGCGTTCAGTAAGCACGGCCGCAACCGGGCGTTCGGCGAGCGCATCGGCCGCGGCGAGACGCTGCAGCAGGCGCTCGCGTCGTCGCCCAAGGTCGCCGAAGGCGTGTGGACGTCCAAGGTGCTCGACGAGTCGAGCCGCGCGCTCGGCGTCGAGATGCCGATCGCGGCCGCGGTCGCGCGCGTGCTGTTCGAGGAGCTGCCGCCGGAGCAGGCCGTGAGCGCGCTGATGGAACGCGACCCCAAGGCCGAGGGCTAGGTGGCGCCCACACGCGGTTAGGATCCTGACGGCGCTGTGGTCTTCGCCTCGTTCATCTTCCTGTTCTGGTTCGTGCCGCTGTTCGCGCCGCTCTACGCGGCGACGCCGGCGCGGCTCCGGAACGTGGTGCTGATCCTCGGCAGCTTCGCGTTCTACGGGTGGTGGCGGCCGCAGTACGTGCTGCTGATGGTCGCGAGCGCGATGATCGACTACTGGGTCGCGCGCCGCATGGGGGAGCCGGACGAGGCGCGCAAGCCCGCGCGCAAGCGGCTGCTGCTGCTGTCGCTGTTCGCGAACCTCGGCATGCTGGCGTGGTTCAAGTACGCGAACCTGTTCGTCGGCACGTGGAACGACGTCGCGCCCTGGCCGGTCGAGTGGGAGGAGGTCCTGCTGCCGGTGGGGATCTCGTTCTTCACGTTCCAGTCGATGAGCTACACGATCGACGTCTACCGCGGCGACGTGAAGCCGACGCGCTCGGTCGTCGACCTCCTGTGCTTCGTGTCGATGTTCCCGCAGCTGATCGCGGGACCGATCGTGCGCTACCGCGACGTCGAGGCGAGCTTGCACCAGCGCTCCGTCGACCTGCGCATGGCCAGCGACGGCGTGCTGCTGTTCGCGCTGGGCTTCGCCAAGAAGGTGCTGATCGCCGACGCGGTCGCGCCGATGGTCGACACCATCTACGCCGCCGACGACCCCGGCCTGATCGCGGCGTGGCTCGGCGCGCTCGGCTACGCCGTGCAGATCTACTTCGACTTCTCCGGCTACAGCGACATGGCGATCGGGCTCGGCCTGCTGCTCGGCTTCCGCTTCCCGGAGAACTTCCGGTCGCCGTACCGCGCGCACAGCATGACCGAGCTCTGGCGGCGCTGGCACATCAGCTTGAGCACGTGGCTGCGCGACTACCTCTACGTGCCGCTCGGCGGCAACCGCCGCGGCGAAGGGCGCGCCCAGCTCAACGTCGCGATCACGATGCTGCTGGGAGGCCTGTGGCACGGCGCGTCGTGGACGTTCCTGTTGTGGGGCGCGTGGCACGGCGCGTTCCTCGCGGTCGAGCGCCGCCTCGGCAAGGTCTCGCCCTACGGCTGGCTGCCGCGGCCGCTGCAGGTGCTGGTGACGTTCGCGATCTCGACCCTCGGCTTCGTGCTGTTCCGCTGCTACACGCTCACCGAGGTGGGCGACATGGGCCGCGGGCTCTTCGGCGGCAACGGCGTCGGCGCAGCCCCGGACCTCGGCCAGCACGAGCTGGTCTCCTACACGGGCCTCGCGGTCGGCCTGTTCGTGATCTTCGCGATGCCGCGCAGCGTGCAGTTGGTCCAGCGCTGCCAGCCGCTGGTCATGCTGGGCGCGCTCGCGCTGTTCTTCGTCGCGGTCTGCCAGGTGCTGGCGGCCGACTTCATCCCGTTCATCTACTTCCAGTTCTAGATGCCGGCCATCGAGCACGAGACGACGACGCAGACGCCGGGCCAGTGGGCCGTGCGCTGGTTCGCCGTGGTCGCAGCGTCTTTGCTGTGCGCGAGCGTGCCGCTGCACCACTTCGTGTGGCACGGGCTGCTGGGCCACGACGAGGCCCAGGTCCGGCTGCGCAGCCAGAAGCCTGCGCCCGCGGTCACCTTCGAGGGGCTCACGAGCGGCGAGTGGGCGGAGCAGCAGGCGCGGGCACTTCAGGAGGACTCGCCCGTCGCCTGGTGGCTGCGCGGCAACTGGAACGAGCTGCGCTTCCGCGCGGGCGTGATCACCAGCGACCGCGTGCACTTCGGCGCGGACGGGTG
>JBERSB010000102.1:0-3403 GCA_041236755.1 Luminiphilus sp.
GTCATCGCGCTGCTGCTGTTGCTCAAGATGCTGTCGCCCGACCTCGACATCTACCGACTGATCGGGCGCTGACCGCCTGTCAGCCAACCGCCACAACGCTTTGGTCACCAACTGCCAGCGCGCCTACTACACAGGCCTGGAGAGTGCGACGTCGGCGCTCGCCCGCGCAGAGCAAGGCCCCGGCGCGCGCGCGCAGGCCGTGCACGCGGCGTTCGAAGCCCCCGCGGGCGCGGACCTCGCGTGCCGCGCCGGCTGCGCGCACTGCTGCAGCTTCCCGGTCGGAGTCCGGCTCGCAGAGGCAGCGCTGCTCGCGGCGGAGATCGCGCGCGACCCGGCGCTGCGTGCCCGCGTGCTCGCCGACGCGGCGACGCTCGCGACGGCCTCCTGGAACGACCTGGTCGGTCGTCCTTGTCCGCTGCTCCGAGACGGGGCCTGCAGCTGCTACGGCCACCGACCGCTGCCGTGCCGGGCGCTCGCCAGCCGTGACGACGACGCGTGCCGCCGCGCGCTCCGGGCCGAGGGCTCGACACCGCGCGACGAAGAGGGCTGGTGGCGCGGCCTCGGCGCCGCTGCGGCGCTCGACGACGAGCTCGGCCCGCGCGAGCTTCGCGCCGCGCTTGCTGCGCTCCTGGTTCTGGATCGCGCGGCGACGCCGACGGCGATCGAGGCCGCCTTCGGCGCGGCGCGGGGCGTGCCCGGCAGCGCGTCGTGACCGCGGCGCCCGGCGCCCTTACACTTCGGTCCATGCTGGCACCCTGGCGCACGATCCTCGGCGGAGCGGCGCTCCTGGCCCTCGCCGCTTCTCCCGGGTGCCAGTCCGAGGCAGCGGCGCGCCCCGACGCAGACTCGCTGCGGGTGCTGGTCTGGCACGTGCTCCACGGCGCCAACGACGTGGACCGCGGCCCCGAGAAGGCGCTCGCCGTGATCCGGGCGGCGCGCGCGGACCTCGTGCTGATGCAGGAGAGCTACGACGTCGACGGCCCCCGGCCGACGCTCGGTCGATGGCTGGCCACCCAGCTGGGCTGGACCGCGCACCAGGGCGAGAGCCCGCACCTGTGCGTGCTGACCCGGCACCGGATCGAAGCCGAGCTGTTCCACCATCCCTGGCACGGCGTCGGCGCCCGCATCCGCGACGCGCGGGGCCGCGCGTTCGTCGCCTACAGCATCTGGATCGACTACCGGGCGTTCTTGGGATACGAGCTGCGCGACCGGCCGCAGATCTCGGACGAAGAGCTCCTACTCGCCGAGTCCGAACGCTCGGGGCGCTTGCCGCAGACCCTCGCGCTGCTCGAGCACCTCCGGACAGCAGGCCTCCTGGAGGCCGACACCCCGCTCTTGGTCGGCGGGGACTGGAACACGCCCTCCCATCTCGACTGGACGGCCGACACCGCGCGCGTCTACCGGTTCCGCCGTGCGCTCGATCTGCCGGTGAGCCGAGCCGTGCACCGAGAGGGCTTCGTGGACGTCTTCCGAGACGTGCACCCCAACGCCGTGATGCGGCCGGGCATCACCTGGAGCCCGATGTTCCGCAGCCGACGCGACGGCAAGCAGCAGACGTTCGCGCGCATCGACCGCCTCTACCTCAAGAACCCGCCTGCGGCCTCCGGACCGTGGTCGCTGTCGCCAGTCGACGCGCGGGTGCTGCCGGAGCTGTGGGAGGACGCGGCCGTACCGGCACGCGAGCGCGTCTTCCCGTCCGACCACGGCGCCGTGCTGCTCTCGCTGCGCTGGGAACACCGCGCGCACACCAATAAAAAGTGACGCGCGGCGTCGCGGGCCGGCGCATTCCGGCCGCGGCTTCTATTTCGGTCTAACGCACACGTCGCCCGGTGGCGGGGCGCCACGGCGCGACTTCCTGACACCGGCGAGATGTCCACGCCGCGAGCAGCGAACGGCTGCACGCGCCGCGCTGCCAGTTGCGGTCCACCGAGATATCGAACGATTGTGTTCGGAATGTGGCGAACATGAGAGGAGTACGCAAGCGTCTCAGAGTGTGCTAGGTTTGGACACGGCCTCTCTCGTCAACGGTGCGGCCGTTCTTCTTTCTCTATTCCTCATCTCCTCTTTTCAGGACCTTGCAGATGCGTTTTCTTCCCATCCTGTTCGCTGCGACCGCGGCCGTGACGGCTCAGTCGCCGCTCCAGACGACGTTTGCTGGCGGCAACGGCCAGTCCGGCAACATGTTCGAGGTCGTCGCGACCGCGACGGGCGCCGGCGTCACGATCCAATACTTCGACGTCAACACGAACTCGACCGCTCCTGCGGACTTCGAGGTCTACACCCTCGCCGGTAGCTACGCCGGCCAGGAGAACAACGCTGGTGCCTGGACCCTCGTCGGCTCGGCCGCTGGCGTCCCGTGCAACGGCTTCGGCGTCGCGACGCTGCTGCCGATCTGCGTCGACCTCTACGTCGCGCCCGGCGCCACGCAGTCGTTCTACGTGACGCACTCGGACAGCAACATCATGGCCTACACCAACGGCACGGCCACCGGCAGCCTCTACGTGAGCAACGCCGACCTCGAGTTCTACGAGGGCAGCGGCCACGCCTACCCCTTCCTTTCCAACTTCAACCCGCGCGTCTGGAACGGCAACATCAACTACGCCGTCGGCAACACGGCCGGTGCGGGCTGCTCCTTCGCCAGCAAGGAGAACTACGGCAGCGGCTGTGGCAACGTCAGCTACGCCTCGTTCTACGAGGTCCTGACCTCGGCCGCGATGGACCTGGACGGCCAGAAGATCGACGCGCTGAACACGGGCGCCGGCTACCTGGTGCAGACCGTCCCGAGCCTCGGCGGCATCACGCAAGGCCCGGCGGCGGTCATCGTCCCCGCGGGTGACGACGACTTCATCGACACCGCCACGATCGGCGGCACGCTCGGCATCTTCGTCGGCTCGAACGGCAACATCTCGCGCGGCGCTGCGAACGGCAACGGCTTCGTGCCGTCGGTCGCGACGATGCTCGGCAACGCCAACGAAGGCATCTACGCCTGGACCGACCTGCACTCCACCAGCGGTGGCGGCAGCGGTGACATCTACTACGAAGAGTCGGGCACGGTCGCCACGGTGACCTACCTCGCGGTTGCGGGTTGGAACACCGGCGTCGGCAACACGATCCAGATGGTCTGGGACACGGCCACGGGCAACTTCTCGATCGAGTTCGAGAACCTGAACCTGGCCAACCCGGAAGACTGGCTGGTCGGCTACTCGCCGGCGGGCGCCAACCTCGACCCGGGTCCGACGGACCTCTCGGGCCTCACGGGCGGCAACATCCTGCTCACCGGCGCGTCGGACAGCTCGGCGCTCGAGCTCAACTCGAACCGCCCGCTGATCGGTGCCAACTGGGACCTGACGACGGACTACATCGATGCGGTCTCGCCGATCGCGATCACCTTCTTCGGTGACCG
>JBERSB010000103.1:0-4649 GCA_041236755.1 Luminiphilus sp.
GCCGAACGGACCCGCAGTGGCGCGGGACCCGACGCGCGCAGCTAGGCTAACGACTCCCCACCTGTGAACCAGCGCTCCCTTGGCAAGGCCCGCGAGGCCAGCGCGCCCCGGCCGGGCGCAGCACGCGCGCTGGCGTCGCTCGGCGTCGCGCTCGCGCTGTGCGGTTCCGCCCACGCGCAGGCCGCGAGCGGGATCGAGCGGCTGGTGACCAGCGACGCCGCGCGCGCGCTCGCGAGCGACGACGCGGTGACCCGCGGCGAGGCCGCGCTGGTCGTCGCCATCGGCGGCGCGCGCCGTCACCAGGCCGAGATCCTCGCGCTGGCGTCCGACCCGGCGCCGGCCGCGCGGCGGCGGGCCCTGCTCGCGCTCGGGCTGATGGCGACGCCCGCGGCCGTGCAGCGGCTCGAGGAGGAGCTGCGCACCGTCGAAGGGCGAGAAGGCCTGGACGGTGTGTTCGCCGCCTACGCGCTCGGGCTCGTGCCGGTCGACCAGGCCGGCACCTCGGTCGCGCGCACGCTCACGCTGTTCCGACGCGGCAGCTGGAAGCGGCAGCGCGACGTGCTGCTGGCCCTGCTGCTCGCGATGGGCACCCAGCCCGAGCGCACCGAGCTCGGCGCGCTGCGCCTGCTGCGCGAGGAGGACGCCAACCGCGACGAGCTCGTTCGCACCGCGCTGCTGGAGCTCTTGCTGCCCGTCGACCATTCGCTGCAGCAGCGCGACCTCGAGCGGCTGCTGCGGCGGGGCGCTGCCGGCGAACGGCGCGCGGTCGTGCGCCACGTCGCGCATCGCCCCGCCGACGCCAACGATCCGTGGACCGCGACGCTGCTCCGGCTCGCCGACCGCGACCGCGACGCCGACGTCCGGCGGCTCGCGCTGCTCGGGCTCGCGCGCCGGCGCCACCTGCCGGCCCTCGCGGTCGCCGCGCGCGCGCTGCGCAGCGACGACGCCGCCGAGCGCACGCAGGCCGTCGAGTCCATGCTGGCGATCGGCGGCGCGAGCATGCGCGGCGTGCTCGAAGCCCACCTGCTGGACGAGCGAGACCTCCTGCGCCTGGGCGCGCTGCTGGAAGGGTTCCGCGCGCCGCCGTCCGAGCGGCTGCTCGCGCGCGCTGCGGCCATCGGCGGCGACAGCGGCGCGCCTCCAGCGACGCGCGTCGCGGCCGCGGAGCTCATCGCCCGGGCCGACCCGGACCGCGCCGCGCCGATGCTGCGGGACCAGTTCCGCCGGCTCGACGACAAGGACCTGCTCCACCGCGTCGCGCGCGCGCTGCACCGGGTCGAGGGCGAGCCGACCGAGCTCTCGAGGCTCATGGACCTCCCCGCCGCGCTCGACCAGCACGTGGACCGATGGCAGGCGCTGCTTGCCGCAGGCCACGCCCAAGCGCGCAGGCACGTGCTCGCGGTGCTCCAGGACCGCGAGGCAGACGTCCAGGACCGGCGCCACGCGCTCGTGGCGTGGCGTAAGGCGATGGTGCTCGCGCTGCCCGACAAAGCACCCGAGGCGCTGCGCGACGCGATGCGGTAACTACGCGGGCGGTCAGCGGCGGTCCGAGACGAACAGCTCCCCCACCAGCTGCTGCACGGCAGCGCCCATGGCGCGGGTCAGCGCCTCGGGCGACGTGTCGGCGGCCGGCACGGACACGTCGACGAGCTCTGCGGCCTTGCCCGGCCCGCGCCGGCCGAAGACGTTGCCCGCCACCCGCGCCGCGGCGCGGTCGCCGCGCCGGTCGAGCTCGAACGTCGTCAGCTCGAGCCGCAGCGCCGCGTCGGCGCCCGTCAGCGGCGCCCCGGCCAAGAGCAGCGCGCGGCGCACGATCTCTTCGGGCAGCAGCAGCCAGCGGTGGTCCGCGTCGTAGACGACCTCCACGTCGCTGGTGCGCACGGCGATGTCCTGCACGAGGTGCGGCTGCGCGAGCAGCTGCACCGGCCGCGCGCGCCCGGTCGCGTCCGGCGCAGCGAACGCGGCGGTCGGGTCCAGCCAGCGGACCGGCGGCGCGGGCGGCCCGCTCGAGAGGCATCCGGTGGCGGCGACGAGGCACGCGAGCACCGCGGCTGTGTAGATCGGACGGTGCATCACTTTCGCTCCTTCAAGGGGGAGTCCGCGGGCGCGCGGCCGCGCAGCAGCGAGGCCGGGTCGCGCTCGAGCGCGCTCGCCAGCCGCTCGACGGCGTCGAGCGCGCGGCGCAGGTTCTGTAGCTCTGAGCGCACGTCGTCGCGCAGCCCGCCGAGCCGGCCCAAGTCCACGGCAGCCTCACGCACGCCGGTGGAGGTGTCCCCGAGCTGCATCGCAGCGACCTCGCGCTCGAGCGAGCGACCGAGCTCGGTCCACACCGTCAGCGTCTCGCGCAGGCTGCCGCGTTCGTCGCGCAGCGCTGCGGCCGTCGCGCCGACCTCGCGCATCGCTGCGGCCGCCGCCTCGACCGCAGCCGGCGCGCCGAGCGCCGCGAGCTCGCCTTCGAGCCGCGTCAACAGCGCCTGCAGCTTGCGCGAGACCTCGGGCAGCCGCGCCGCGCTCAGCTCGGTGCGCAAGAGGTCGACCAGCTCGTGCACCGAAGATGCCACGCGCGGCAGCTCGGCCAGCACCTCCCGCGCCGACGACTCCAGGCTCTTCGCCGTGCTCGCCACCGTGCGCAGCGTCACGCCGTCGTCCGGCACGTTGAAGGGCAGCATCTGCGGCCCCGCCGCCGGGTCGTCGAAGAAGTCGACCTGGATGAACGCCGTGCTCGTGACCCAGGACATCACGACCTGCGCGCGCAGGTTGCGGATCAACGGGTTGTCCGCGTCGAGCCGGTCGGGGTCGAGGCCGAGGTCGCTGAGGTAGTCGCTGTAGAGCGACGCCTGCACCTCCAGGTGCTTGTTGTCGGGCGCGAACCGGATGCGCTCGACGCGGCCGACATTGACGCCGCGGAACTTCACCGACGAGCCCTCCTCGAGCCCTGTCAGGGCCTCGTCGAAGTAGGCATACGCCGTGTGGCTCGCCCGCCGCAGCTCGCGGGCGCCCAGGTATGCGGTCCCCAACAAGCCGACGATCGAGCCGACGACGACGAACAGGCCGAGTTTCCAGCGGGAAGCAGGTGCGGTCATGGGTGCTCTTGCAGGGTCTTGCGGCCGAAGAACGCGCGCACGCGCGCGTCGTCCGATCGCTCGGCGAGGTCACGCGGCGCGCCGCGCGCGAGGATGCCTCTCAGGTCGCGGTCCAGCATCACGCACTGGTCGGCGACGCGGCGGATCGAAGGGAGCTCGTGGGTCACGAGCACGACGGTCACCTGGAGGTCGCGGGCGAGGCTGACGATCAGCTCGTCGAGCGCCGCCGAGGTGATCGGGTCGAGCCCGGCCGACGGCTCGTCGAGGAACAGCAGCGGCGGGTCCAGCGCCAGCGCCCGCGCGATCCCGGCGCGCTTGCGCATGCCGCCCGAGACCTCCGAGGGCAGGTGGTTCGCGTAGCGCTCGAGGCCGACCAGGCGCAGCCGCGCGCGCGCCACCACCTCGGCGGCGTCCGGCGGCAGGGCGGTCCACTTCTGCAGCGGCAGCAGCACGTTCTGCAGCAAGGTCGACGAGCCGAACAGCGCGGCCGACTGGAACACGACGCCGAACACGGGCGGCGCGCCTTCGGGGCGCGCAGCGGGCGCGCCGTCGATGGTGACGTCGCCTGCCAGCGCCGGCTGCAGGCCGATCAGGGTGCGCAGCAGCGTGGACTTGCCGCAGCCCGACGAGCCGAGGATCGCCAGCACCTCGCCGCGCGGCACCTCGAACGACAGGTCTTCCAGCAGCGCTTCGCCGCCGTAGCCCACCGCGAGCCCGCGCACCTCCAGCATGTCGCGCATCGTCACCAGTCCAACATGGTGAAGGCCCAGGTGAACATCGCGTCGAGGATCACCAGGAAGAACAGCGAGGTCACGACCGCGGACGTGGTCGCGCGGCCCACGCCGACAGCGCCGCCGGTCGTCGCAAGCCCGCGTTGGCAGGCGACCATGCCGATCGCGATCGCGAAGCCGAACGACTTGAGCAGGCCGGTGCCGAGGTCGCCGAGGTCGATCGCGAGCTGCAGCTGCTGCAGGTAGACGATCGTCGGCTGGTCCAGGTAGCCGACCGCGATGACCCAGCCGCCGACCGCGCCGACGAGGTCGCCCAGCAGCGTCAACAGCGGCACCATCAGCACGAGCGTCAGCACGCGCGGCAGTACGAGGAACCGCTGCAGGTCCTGGCCGAGCGTGCGCAGCGCGTCGACCTCTTCGTTGACCTGCATCGTGCCCAGCTCGGCGGCGTAGGCCGCGCCGCTGCGGCCGGTCACCAGGATCGCCGTCATCAGCGGCCCGAGCTCGCGCACCATCGACAGCCCGACCATGTCCGCCAGGAACGCGTCCGCGCCGAAGCGGTGCAGCTGGATCGCGCCCTGCAGGCCCAGGATGCCGCCGACGAGGAAGTTGATCAGCAGCACGATCGGCGCGCCGTCCGCGCCGGCGCGCTCGACCAGCCGCGCGACCTCGCCGAAGTGCACGCTGGCCGGCCGCCGCATGCCGCCGAGGACGCCCGCGACGAAGTCCCCCACGAACGCGAGCACGTCGCGGGCGCCGCCCGCCGCTGCATGGGCGAGGTTGCCCGCCTCGGCGACGAGGCCGGGATGGCGCGGCGCCTGCCGGTCGACGGCCG
>JBERSB010000104.1:0-4500 GCA_041236755.1 Luminiphilus sp.
CGCCGTCGGTCGCGAGCCGCTCGGCCTGCAGTTCGGCGGCGCCCGGCTGCTGCGACAGGCGCCCGCCCGCTGCGACGACGCGCCACCACGGCACGTCGCTGCCGTCGGGCACGGCGGCCATCGCGTAGCCGACGTGGCGCGCCACGTTCTTGCTGCCGAGCGCTGCGCCGCCGTCGCCGTAGGTCGTGACCGCGCCCGCGGGGACCTGGCGCACCAGCGCGAACACCTGCTCGTGGAACCCGGGCCCGACGATGCGGCGCGGGCCGTGGCGGGCGGGGTCGTAGGGCGGCACCGCTACGGCATCCGGGCCACGTAGGCCTCGATGCGCTGGAGGAAGTCCTTGGCCAGCGTCGGCCCCTCCAGCGTGCAGACCTGCTCGCCGTCCTCGTAGACCGGCGCGCGGGGCGCCTCGCCCGTGCCGGGCAGCGAGATGCCGATGTGCGCGGCCTTCGACTCGCCGGGGCCGTTGACGACGCAGCCCATCACCGCGACCTGCAGGTTGGCGGCCTGCGGCTTGCCCTTCTTCCACTCGGGCATGCGCTGGACCAGGAACTGCTCGACCTCCTGGCTCAGCACCTGGAAGTAGCTCGACGTGGTCCGACCGCAGCCGGGGCACGCCGTCACCTGCGGCAGGAACGGCCGGATGTCCATCGACTGCAGGATCTGCTGCGCGATGCGCACCTCCTGCGTGCGCGAGCTGCCGGGCTCGGGCGTCAGCGAGACGCGGATGGTGTCGCCGATGCCCTCCTGCAGCAGGATCGCGATCCCTGCCGTCGAGCTGACGATTCCCTTGTGCCCCATGCCCGCTTCGGTGAGGCCGAGGTGCAGGGCGTAGTCGCAGCGGTCGGCCAACGCGCGGTAGACGCGCACCAGCTCCTGCACGCGGCTGATCTTGCAGCTCAAGATGATCTGTTCGCGCTTCAGACCGAGCTCCTCGGCCGCACCCGCCGAGCGCAGCGCGCTCTGCACCATCGCCTCGAGGAACACCGCCTGCGCGTCCTGCGGGATCGACGAACGCGCGTTGGTCTCCATCAGGTCGTCGAGCAGCTCCTGGTCGAGCGAGCCTGCGTTGACCCCGATGCGGACGGGCTTTCCGTGGTCGACGGCGCACTGCACCATCGTCGCGAAGTTCGTGTCGTGGTTGGCGCCCTTGCCGACGTTGCCGGGGTTGATCCGGTACTTCGCGAGCACCTCGGCGCACTCCGGGAACTTGCGGAGCAGCACGTGGCCGTTGTAGTGGAAGTCGCCGACGATCGGCACGTCGACGCCCATGTCGTGGAGCCGGCGCTGGACCTCGGGCACGGCCGCCGCGGCCTCCTGCGTGTTGACGGTCACGCGCACCAGCTCGCTGCCCGCGTGGTGCAGCTCGGCGACCTGTTTCGCGGTGCTCTCGGCGTCCGCGGTGTCGGTGTTGGTCATCGACTGCACGCGGACCGGGTGGCCGTAGCCGACGGCGATGCCGCCGATCTGCACGGGCACGGTCTTGTGTCGCTCGGGCACGAACATGGGCGGAACAAGATAGCCCCCGGCCCCGGCCCCGACCAGCGCTTCGCTGCGTCCGTGGTCGGCCACCGTGCGAAGCCGCGGGTGTGCCCCGACGCGCCCGCCAGAACACGCCGCCGCTGCCGTTCTCGGGCCCGGTGCACGTGGTCTGGTTCAAGCGGGACCTGCGCGTGTCCGACCACGAGGCGCTCGCCGCGGCCGCCGAGGCGGGTCCCGTGCTCGCGCTCTACGTCTTCGAGGACGAGCTGCTGCAGGCGCCAGAGGCCGACCGCGGCCACTACGGCTTCGTGCTGGAGACCCTGCGCGAGCTGGATGCGTCCCTGCAGCGCCTCGGCGCGCGGCTGACGATCCGGCGGGGCGCGATGCCCGCCGTCTTGGAGGCGCTCGAACGCGAGCTCGCGCCGTTCGGCGGGATCGCGCGCGTCTACGCGCACCAGGAGAGCGGCAACGCGCGGACGTATGCGCGCGACCGCCGCGTGGCCAGGTGGCTCGAGGAGCGCGGCGTCGGCTTCACCGAGTTCTTCCAGGACGGCGTCGTGCGCCGCTTGCCGAGCAGAGACGGCTGGAGCGGCCGCTGGCAACGTCGCATGAAGCGCGAGCTGGTCCCCACGCCGTCGCGCGTGCTCGGCGTGGATCCCGCTGGCCAGCGCTTCGATCACGGCCGGCTGCCGAGCCTCGACGAGCTGTCGCTGCCGAAGACGACGGTGCGGCACGACCTCCGGCAGAAGGGCGGCGAGCCGCTCGCCCAACGGACGCTGCGCACCTTCCTCTATGAGCGCGGCGAGACCTACCAGCGCGCGATGTCCTCGCCGCTCGACGGCTGGGAGGCGTGCAGCCGGCTGTCGCCGCACTTCGCAGTGGGCGCGATCTCGCTCAAGGCCGTGCACCACGAGCTGAGCGCGCGGCAGGCCGAGCTGCGCGACATGAGCAAAGATGAGCGCGGCCTGTGGGGGGCTGCGACGCGAAGCTTCGCAGGCCGGCTGCGCTGGCACTGCCACTTCATGCAGAAGCTCGAGGACGAGCCCGAGCTGGAGTTCCAAAACCTCAACCGCGCGTTCGACGGGCTGCGGGAGGACGACTTCGACGAGCAGCGCTTCGAAGCGTGGCGGCAGGGCCGCACCGGCTACCCGATGATCGACGCGTGCATGCGCTGCCTCGCCGAGACAGGCTGGCTCAACTTCCGCATGCGGGCCATGCTGGTGTCGTTCGCCGCGTATCACCTGTGGCTGCACTGGCGGCCCGTCGGCATGCACCTCGCGACGAAGTTCGTCGACTTCGAGCCCGGCATCCACTGGAGCCAGACGCAGATGCAGAGCGGCGTGACCGGCATCAACACCGTGCGCATCTACTCGCCGACCAAGCAGCTGCAGGACCAGGACCCCGACGGCGTGTTCGTGAAGCGCTGGGTGCCCGAGCTGGCGGCCGTGCCGACGAAGCAGCTGGCCGAGCCGTTCAAGATGACGCGCGCAGAGCAGGCGGCTGCCGGCTGCGTGATCGGCTCCGACTACCCCGCGCCGCTCGTCGACCACAAGGAGGCCGTGCAGGCCGCCAAGGACCGGATCTACGCGGCGCGCCGAACCGACGAGGCCAAGGCCGAGGCGAAGCGGTTCTACGAGCAGCACGGCAGCCGCCGGCGGCCCCGGCGCAGGACCGGAGAGCGGTCGGCGTGAGCGCGCGGCTGGTCGCGGTGGTCGGCGCCGGCATCGCCGGGCTCGCCTGCGCGCAGCGGCTGCGCGCCGCGGGCCGACACGTGGTCGTCTTCGACAAGGGGCGCCGCCCCGGCGGGCGCGTGTCGACGCGGCGCCAGGGCGGGCGGCAGTTCGACCACGGCGCGCAGTTCTTCACCGCGCGGGACCCGCGCTTCTCGGGCGTGGTCGCGCGCTGCGAGGAGCACGGCTCGGTGGCGCGATGGCCGGGGCCGTTCGCGACCCTGCAGCGGGGCTTCCGCGGCGACGACCCACGCGCGGGCGCGGTGCGCTACGTGGGCGCGCCCGGCATGTCGGGCCTCGCGCACGCGCTCACGGGTGAGCACGCGGTCCAGAGCGGCGCGCGCGTCGCGCGCGTGCTCGGCCACGAGGGCGGCTTCGTGCTGGAGATTCGCGGGCAGGAGGCCGGCGCGGCGTCGCGGGAGGGGCCGTTCGACGAGGTCGTCGTCGCGGTGCCGCCGCGCCAGGCGGTCGACCTGCTGCAGGACGTGGGCACGGACGCGCTGCGCGCAGCCGAACAGCTCTCGGGAGCGCTGTTGCCGAGCCTGTGTGCCATGGTCGCGTTCGACGCAGCGCTGCCCGGCGCCGAGGGCGGGATGTTCGTCGTCGACGACGAGGTGCTCGGCTGGGCCGCGCACGACGGCGGCAAGCCCGGCCGCGGCGACGCGCCGACCTACGTGCTGCACGGCACCGCCGCGTGGTCGCTGCAGAACTACCAGCGCGCGCCCGAGGACTTCGCGCCGGACCTGCTCGGTGCGTTCGGTCGCGCGCTCGGTCGCGCAGGCGGACTGCCTGCGCCGACGCATCTCGTCGGCCACCGCTGGGGCTACGCGCTCGCCGACGGCGAGCCGCCGCGCGAGAAGTTCGTGCTCGAGCCGGCCGGCCTCGGCCTCTGCGGCGACGCGCTCGGCGGCGGCCGCGTCGAGGGCGCCTTCGTCAGCGGCCTCGAGCTCGGCGACGCGCTGGTGCAGCGCTGATCGCGGGCGCTAAGGTCTCGGAGATGGCGCAGGCGCTGTTCGGTGACGGCCGCGGCCGCGTGCTGGTGTTCTGCTGGCTGGGTTGGGTCTTCGACTTCTACGACCTGATCCTGTACAGCTTGCTCAAGCCGGTTTGGCCTGCACAGATCATCTGCCCACAGTTTCTTGGCATGATATATTCATAATTATGATTTGTCTTATTCGTGCGATACATCCAAGATTGCGCCCCTGCTTTGTACCTTAGCCACGAATCGGTTCTATATGATCAAGAAAGCACGTATCGGAAATCCTCTGGAGCAGATGGAATGCGCCCG
>JBERSB010000105.1:0-5079 GCA_041236755.1 Luminiphilus sp.
CTCGACCAGCTCGTGCAGCTGCACCGCGAGGACAAGTGGTTCCTTCGCACCTACGTGATGCTGACGCCGTCCGAGCGCGAGCTGATCGCGCGCGGCCCGTGGCAGACTCCCGACGGCCTCATCATCGTGCGCGGGGTCAAGGCCTACGCCGACGGCGCGCTCGGCTCGCGGGGCGCGGCCCTGCTCGAGCCCTACAGCGACCGGCCGGGCACGCGCGGCCTGGTGTCGCTGCCCAATGGTGCGATCCAGGTCCTGGCGCAGTTCTGCGCGGACAGCGGTATGCAGCTCGTGACGCACGCGATCGGTGACCAGGCCAACCGGGCGGTGCTCGACGCCTACGCGGCGGTGGAGGTCGACGGCGGCATCGCAGGCCGGCGCTTCCGGGTCGAGCACGCGCAGGTGATCGCCGAAGACGACTTCGTGCGCTTCCGTGACCTCGGCGTGCTGCCGTCCATGCAGCCGACGCACCTCACCTCGGACATGCCGTGGGCGCCAGAGCGGCTCGGGCCGGTGCGCACCATGCGCGCGTATGCGTGGCGGCGCTTCCACGAACTCGGCGTGGTCGTACCGTTCGGCAGCGACTTCCCCGTCGAGTCGGTCGACCCGCGCCAGGGCCTCTACGCCGCGGTGACCACCAAGGCCCTGGGCACCGACCGCGCGCTCCGACCCGACCAGCAGCTCGGCCGCGAGCGCGCGCTGCGCGGGTTCACGTTCGACGCGGCCTACGGCATGCACGCCGAGCGTCGGCTGGGCACGATCGAGGTCCGCAAGTACGCGGACCTGACGGTGTTCGACCGGGACCTGCGCACGTGCAGTGAGCAGGAGCTCTTGTCTGCCAAGGTCCTGCTCACGGTCGTCGGCGGGCGGATCGTCTACGACGGCCGCGGCGACTGAGCGGCCGCCGCGCGCTGCTGGCGCGCTGTGGCCCCGCACCCTACAACGAAGCGCCATGCTGCCGTCGACCGCGCGCCTCCCCTACGAGCAGAAGCTCGCGCACCTGCGTGAGCAGCTCCGAGCGCTGCCCGGCGCGGTGGTGGCGTTCTCGGCCGGCGTGGACTCGACGGCGCTGCTGCACGCGTGCCGCGAGGCGCTCGGCGACGCGGTCGTGGCGGTGACCGCGGACTCGCCGTCGTTGCCGCGCGGCGAGCTCGACGAAGCGCGGACGCTGGCCGCGGACATCGGCGTGCGGCACGTCGTGCTGGAGACCGACGAGCTCTCGCGGCCGGGCTACCGCGCCAACGCGGGCGATCGCTGCTACCACTGCAAGAAGGAGCTGTTCGTCCAGGTCGCCGAGCGCCGCGGGGCGATCGCGCCTGCAGCGTGGGAGGTGGTCTACGGCGCGATCACCGACGACCTCGGCGATCACCGCCCGGGGCAGACGGCCGCCGCCGAGCACGGTGTGCGCGCGCCGCTGGTCGACGCGGGCTTCTGCAAGGACGACGTGCGTCGCTACGCGCGCGGCGCAGGCCTGTCGGTCGCAGACAAGCCGAGCTTCGCCTGCCTGTCCTCGCGGGTCCCGTACGGCACCGCGATCGACCGGGCGATGCTCGCGCAGATCGAACAGGCCGAGGCGGCGCTGCGCGCGCGCGGCTTGGCCCAGTTCCGCGTGCGCCACCACGGCGAGGTCGCCCGCGTCGAGGTCGCCCCCGACGAGCTGCTGTGCGCATTCGACGCGCGCGAGGCGATCGGACGTGACCTGCAGGCGTGCGGCTACGCGTTCGTCGCGCTGGACGTGTTTGGCTACCGCACCGGCTCCATGAACCAGATGCTCAGAGAGGAAGATCGATGAAGACGTCGACCCGAGGGACCGCGGCGCTGCTCGCGGCGTGCGCGCTGCTGCCGGCGCAGAAGGAGACGATCACCGAGCGCCGCGTGCGCGAAACCGTGACGTGGCTGGCGAGCGACGAGCGCAAGGGCCGCGACACGGGCAGCGCCGAGCTCGATGCTGCGGGTTCGTGGTTGGCCGCGCGGTTCGAGGCTGCGGGGCTCCAGCAGGTGCGCGAAGGCACTTGGTTCCACGAGTTCAAGCTGCCCGGCGTCCGCGTCGACTCCGACCAGGTGGAGTTGACGCTGACCCGTACCGTCGGCGACGAGAGCAGCGAGGTCGCCTTTCGGCCCGGCGAGGACGTGCGGCAGTGGCTCCCCGCCGACGGCCGCGAAGGGGACGAGCCGTGCACCGTGGCGCAGGTCGACGACCCGGTGCTGCAGCGGCTGATGCGCGCCCGCTCGGCGCGGCGCCCGGTCATCCTCGAGGTGCCCGAGGACCACCCGTTCTGGCGGCAGAGCGCGGGCTCGCACGTCGTGATGAGCCGCCGCCGCCAGGCGTCCCGTCCGACGCTGCTGGTGCGCCAGGGCCTGCTGCCCCCAGCGCCGCCTGCAGGCGACCGGACCGCAGAGTGGTCCGCGAAGTGGGCCGTCGGCGCAGCGGCGGAGGTCGAGGTCACGCAGCGCAACGTGATGGCGCTGCTGCCCGCCGACGAGCAGAGCCCCCACAAGGACGAGTACATCGTCGTCAGTGCGCACTACGACCACGTCGGCGTAGGGCGCGCCAAGGATGGTGACAGCATCTACAACGGCGCCGACGACAACGCGACCGGCACGACCGCCGTCGTGACGCTCGCCGAGGCGCTCGCGGGCCAACGCCTGCGTCGCAACGTGCTGTTCGTCTGCTTTGCCGCCGAGGAGCGCGGCTTGCGCGGCTCGCGCGCGTTCTGCGAAGCGCCGCCGATCGCGCTGGACAAGGTCGTCGCGAACCTGAACATCGAGATGATCGGCAGGCCCGAACCCGGCAACGAGCGCAAGTGCTGGTTCACCGGCGCGGGCTACAGCGACTTCGCCGAGATCTGCGAAGGCGCGCTCGGCGCCGAGACGATCGAGGGGGTGGAGTTCCGCATGGGCAACCAGCTGTTCTCGGCCAGCGACAACGCGTCGTTCGTCGCCAAGGGCGTCGTCGCGCACTCGGTGAGCGCGGGCTCCCTGCACAGCGACTACCACCAGCCAGGTGACCAGGTCGACAAGCTCGACCTGCCGCACATGACCAAGATCATCCGCGGTCTTTACGACGTCACCCGCGTGCTCGCCGACCGCGACGGCGCGCCGAGCTGGAACGAAGCCGGGCAGAAGGTGCTCGAGCGCATGCAGCGAAGCAGGCGGTAGCGGGCCGGCCGTCCAATGTGCCGGCCGTCCATTCTGGCGGCCGTCCATTTTGCCGGCCGTCCGCTGCGTCGTCGCCCGCTAGCCGCCGCCGTTCTGGCCGCGGTTCTGGATGATCACCGGCGCGCGCAGCGTCGCGCGGCCGGCCGGCCGCTGCACCGGCGGGTCGAGCGGCTCCTCGGGCTCGACGAGCTCACTGTCGCAGCGGATGCGCCACGTCCAGCCGTCTTGCAGGTGCGCGTCGTAGGTCGGGGTGCGCAGCTCGTCGGCGTAGTAGCTGCCGCGGGCGATCGGCATCGGCGTCGGCACGACGAGGTGGCAGGTCTGGCTCGAGACCAGCCGTCCTTCGGCGTCGAGCACGTCGAGGCACACCCAGCTCTGCACGACGGGCTTTTCGGTGCGGTTCTGGAAGTGGAACCGGCACTTCAGGTAGGCGCCGCCGGGGAACCCTTCGAGCAGGATCTGACGCACGGTTACGCGGCCGTGGCCCGCGAAGTCGAAGTCGTGCATGCCCATGTTGCGCTCACGAAACACCCGCTGTGCCTCCTGGAAGTCACGCAGCTCTGCTTCGAGGGCGTGCTCTCGCGGCGGCGCGAGCGGCGAGCCCTGGGCGGAGTGCTCCGCTTGGTTGGCACACGAGGCTCCCAGCAGGAGCAGGATCAGCGCAGCGGTCTTGCGTGGTGCGTTCATGGTCTCTCACCCGACACGGTAGCAACATCCGGGCCACGGGTCCGACGCGGTAGGCGCGCGGACCTTCCCGCGGTCCACGTCGGCCTTTTCCTTTGACCGCCCGGCCGGGTGCCAAGATCCTGTTCGCGCCCATGTTCGACACCCTCGCCACCGCCTTCGGCAACGCCTTCAGCAGCATCGTCGGCCAGAAGAAGCTGACCGAGAAGAACGTCGAGGACGGCATCCGCGCCGTCCGCCAGGCGCTGCTCGAGGCCGACGTGAACTTCCAGGTGGCCAAGGAGTTCGTCGCCGACGTGCGCGAGCGCGTCGTCGGCCAGAAGGTCATCGAGTCGGTCGACCCGGGCCAGCAGTTCGTCAAGTGCTTCCACGACGCGCTGACCGGGCTGCTCGGCGGCCAGGCGGTGGGGCTCCCGGTCTCGGACAAGAAGCCGCTGGTCCTGATGATGTGCGGCCTGCAGGGCAGCGGCAAGACGACGACGTGCGGCAAGCTCGCGCTGCACCTGCGCGACGAGAAGAAGAAGCGCGCGCTCATGGTCGCGGCCGACCTGCAGCGTCCTGCCGCGGTCGACCAGCTCAAGACGCTGGGCAAGCAGCTCGGCGTCGACGTGTTCGCCGCGACGGAGAAGCTCTCGCCGCCAGAGGTCTGCCTCAAGGGTCTGCAGTATGCGCAGAAGCACGGCCACGACGTCGTGATCCTGGACACGGCCGGCCGCCTGCACGTCGACGAGGACCTGATGCAGGAGGTGCAGCAGGTCCACGCCGTGACCCAGCCCGACGGCGTGTTGCTCGTCAACGACGCGATGCTGGGTCAGGACGCGGTCAACTCCGCCAAGGAGTTCCACGCCCGGCTGCCGCTGCACGGGCTGATCCTCACCAAGACCGACGGCGACTCGCGCGGCGGTGCGGCGCTGTCGATCGTCAAGGTCACCGGCCGACCGATCCTGTTCCAGGGCGTCGGCGAGAAGCCCGAGGACTTCGAGGTGTTCGACCCCGGCCGCATGGCCGGCCGCATCCTCGGCATGGGCGACGTCGTCGGCCTCGTCGAGAAGGCCGAGAAGGTCATCGACGAGCGCGAGGCGCAGAAGCAGGCCAAGAAGCTGCAGAAGGGTAGCTTCAACTTCGAGGACTTCCTGAGCCAGCTCAACATGATCCGCTCGATGGGCCCGCTGAAGAAGGTGCTCGGCATGCTGCCGGGCGTCGGCGCGGCGATGAAGAACATCGACCTCGACGACAAGC
>JBERSB010000106.1:0-4290 GCA_041236755.1 Luminiphilus sp.
GGGCCGTGCTGCTGTCGACGCGTCTACATAGCCGTTGTCGAGCAGGCAATCGGTCGCGTGCACCACGAGCGGCCAGCCTGCGCACGCCCTGCAGGCCGTCGCCGACCATTTCCGTGATCGGCGCCGCGCCCCCGACTCGGACGCAGCGGGAAGGGAGTAGGCGATGCAAGCTGCGGTCCGGGTGGCCTCGACCGCACCACCACGAGCGACCACGCCTCCCCACCCCCCGTCCACACGCCGCAAGCTGCTGCGCCAGCCGGGCGGTCGGCGTCGCCGGATACCCTAGGCTGCCGCCCGGTCGCGGCGCCTCTTCGACCCCATTGTCGGCCCCCGGTACCGCGCCCGGCGTCTGCCCTGGCTATCATGCTCTGCCGCAGAGTTGACCGACACCGACCCGAACGAGCCCACGTGACCTCCGCAGCCTCGCCGAAGCCCAGCGACTCCGACGCCGCCCCCGACCCGAACGTGCCCCAACACAAGATCCGCCTCGTCACCGCGACCAGCCTGTTCGACGGACACGACGCCTCGATCCACATCTTCCGTCGGATCGCGCAAGCATCGGGCGCCGAGGTCATCCACCTGGGCCACAACCGCTCGGTGCGCGAGATCGTCGACGCCGCGATCGAGGAGGACGCCCAGGGCGTCGCGGTGACCTCCTACCAGGGCGGCCACAACGAGTTCTTCCGCTACATGCACGACATGCTTGCGGAGCGGGGTGCAGGCCACGTGCGGCTGTTCGGCGGCGGCGGCGGCGTGATCCTGCCCGAGGAGATCGAAGCGCTGCACGCGCACGGCGTCGAACGCATCTACTCGCCCGACGACGGCCGCGCCATGGGCCTGCAGGGCATGATCGACGACATGCTCCGGCGCAGCGACTTCGCGACCTGCGGCCAGGGCGACCCGCTGCCGCAGCCGGCCGCGACGGATCACGGCGCGGTCTCCCGCGCGATCTCGCTGGTCGAGTCCCACCCCGAACAGCACCGCGACGAGCTCCGGCGCCGGGCCTCGGCCCTCGAGAGCGCTCCGCCCGTGCTCGGCATCACCGGCACCGGCGGCGCCGGCAAGAGCTCCTTGATCGACGAGCTGCTGCGGCGCCTGTTGCTCGACTTCCCCGAACACCGCGTCGCGGTGCTCTGCGTCGACCCGACGCGCCGCAAGACCGGCGGCGCGCTGCTCGGCGACCGCATCCGGATGAACGCCGCGGTCGACGAGCGCGTGTTCGTGCGCTCGATGGCGACCCGCCGCGCCAACGTCGCGCTGTCCGAGTCCGTGCGCGACGCGCTCGACGTGCTCAAGGTCGCGGGCTTCGACCTGATCCTGCTCGAGTCGAGCGGCATCGGCCAGTCCGACAGCGAGATCGTCGAGCACGCCGACAAGTCGCTCTACGTGATGACGCCGGAGTTCGGCGCGCAGAGCCAGCTCGAGAAGATCGACATGCTGGACTACGCCGACCTCGTGGCGATCAACAAGTTCGACCGCCGCGGCGCGCGCGACGCGCTGCGCGACGTCAAGAAGCAGGTCCAGCGCAACCGCAAGGCCTTCGACGTCGACTTCGACACGATGCCGGTCTTCGGCACGATGGCAGCCACCTTCGCCGACGCCGGCACCAACACGCTCTACCGCGCGGTCGCCCAGAAGCTGGACGAGCTGCGGCCCGGCGCGTTCCAGAGCACCGTCGAGCTACGCGAAGGTGACCCCGACGGCACCCACGTCATCCCCGGCGAGCGCGTCCGCTACCTCGCCGAGATCGTCGAGAGCAACCGGCGCTACAACGCCTGGGCCAAAGAGCAGGCCGCGATCGCCGAGCGCGTCTACGTGCTGGAGAAGGCCGCTTCGCAGCTGCCAGACGGCGCCGACGCCGCCAGGCAGGCGCTGGTCGAGCAGCTCGCCGACGCGCAGCGCCAGCTCGCGCCCGAGTGCCAGGAGCTGCTCGCCAACTGGGACCGCGACTGCGAGGCGCTGCGCGCCGAGCACTCGGTGTTCCAGGTGCGCAAGCGCGAGGTCCAGGTCGAGAACCACACGACCTCGCTCGCCGGCCTGCGCGTGCCCAAGGTCGCGACGCCGCGCTACAGCAGCTACGGCGACCGCCTGCGCTGGCTGCTCGCAGAGAACCTGCCCGGCCGCTTCCCCTACACCGCGGGCGTCTACCCGTTCAAGCGCACCGCCGAGGACCCGACGCGCATGTTCGCCGGCGAAGGCGGGCCCGAGCGGACCAACCGACGCTTCCACTACCTGTCAGCCGGGCAGCCCTACAAGCGGCTGTCCACGGCCTTCGACAGCGTCACGCTCTACGGCGAGGACCCCGACCCGCGCCCGGACATCCTCGGCAAGGTCGGCAACGCCGGCGTCTCGATCTGCACGCTCGACGACGCCAAGCGGCTCTACTCGGGCTTCGACCTGTGCGCAGCCGAGACCTCGGTCTCGATGACCATCAACGGCCCCGCGCCGATGCTGCTCGCGTTCTTCCTCAACGCCGCCGTCGACCAGCAGTGCGAGCGCTGGCTCGTCGCCAACGGCAAGGTCGACGAGGCCAACGAGAAGATCGACGCGATCTACGCCGCCAAGGGGCAGCCCCGACCGCGCTACCGCGGCGAGCTGCCGCCGGGCCACGACGGCCTGGGCACCATGCTGCTCGGCGTCCCCGGTGACCAGGTGGTCCCCGCCGACGTCTACGACGACCTGCGCGCCAAGGCGCTGCAGACCGTGCGCGGCACGGTGCAGGCCGACATCCTCAAGGAGGACCAGGCGCAGAACACCTGCATCTTCTCGACCGAGTTCGCGCTGCGGATGATGGGCGACGTGCAGCAGTTCTTCACCGAGAACGGCGTGCGCAACTTCTACTCGGTGTCGATCAGCGGCTACCACATCGCCGAGGCCGGCGCGAACCCGATCACGCAGCTGGCGTTCACGCTCAGCAACGGCTTCACCTACGTCGAGTACTACCTCTCGCGCGGCCTGAAGATCGACGACTTCGCGCCCAACCTCAGCTTCTTCTTCAGCAACGGCGTCGACCCCGAGTACGCGGTCATCGGCCGCGTCGCGCGCCGCATCTGGGCCAAGGCGATCAAGCACAAGTACGGCGGCAACGAGCGCAGCCAGATGCTGAAGTACCACATCCAGACGTCGGGTCGCTCCCTGCACGCGCAGGAGATCGACTTCAACGACATCCGGACCACGCTGCAGGCGCTCTACGCGATCTACGACAACTGCAACTCGCTGCACACCAACGCCTACGACGAGGCGATCACGACGCCGACAGAGGAGTCGGTGCGGCGCGCCGTCGCGATCCAGCTGATCATCAACCGCGAGCTCGGCCTCGCCCGCAACGAGAACCCGCTGCAGGGCGCGTTCATCATCGAGGAGCTCACCGACCTCGTCGAAGAGGCCGTCTACCAGGAGTTCGAGCGGATCAGCGAGCGGGGCGGCGTGCTCGGAGCGATGGAGACGATGTATCAGCGCTCCAAGATCCAGGACGAGTCGATGCTCTACGAGGGCAAGAAGGCGTCGGGCGAGATGCCGATCGTCGGCGTCAACACCTTCCTCGGCAAGGACGGCTCACCGATCCAGCTGGTGCGCGAGGTCATGCGCAGCACCGACGACGAGAAGCAGTCGCAGATCGACGACCTGCGCGCGCACCAAGCCGCGTCCGACGTGACCTCCGGCGACGCCCTCGAGGCGCTGCAGCAGACCGCGCTCGCGGGCGGCAACGTCTTCGAGCGCCTGATGGACGCCGCCAAGGCGTGCAGCCTCGGGCAGATGTCGCGCGCGCTCTACGCGGTCGGCGGGCAGTACCGGCGCAACATGTAGGTCGGCCTGCCGCGCGCGCCGCCAGCGCGCGCGGCGCCGGCTCCTACTTCGTCGCCTTCGCGAACGCGTCGCTGCCGCCGACGACCGGCAAGCTCAGCGACGTCTTCGAGAGGTCCACGGTGAGCTCCGTGCCCGGCGCCGGGTGCAGCGTGTGCTCCGGATCGCTCGAGAAGACCATCAGCCCGATCTTCTGGCCCGCGCGGATGACCTGGTCGTCCGGCTGCAGGTCGAACTCCAGGTCGTAGAACGCGCCGGGCTTCAGCGGCTCGCTCTCGGTGATCGACTTGTGGTTCTGCGGGTCCGCCCAGCCGCGCGTGATCACGTTGTCGGTGATGCGCCGCGAGCGCTCCCACGGCAGCGAGACTAGCATGATCGACAGGTTGCACGCCGGCTTCGACGAGGCGACGCGGATCTTCAGGCGCGCTGTGCCGGAGATGTGCAGCGCCTCCTTCAGCTCGGCGGTCGCGAACAGCAGGCGGTGCT
>JBERSB010000107.1:0-2708 GCA_041236755.1 Luminiphilus sp.
TCGCCGCGTCCACGATGGCGGCGGTCGCCGACTACGCCCGCGACGGCCGGCTCGACCTCTACCTCCTGACCCACCGCGCACTGCACGCGGGCTGGGCGCTCACGCCGGAGGTCCTGCGAGGCTTCCGGCCGCCGGCGGACACGCGCCGCGCGCCCGTCGACATGGTCCCGAGCGCGAGCCGGTTCGCCACAGCGCAGCGCGATGTCGCGCCCGGCGCCGAGCACGTCTTCCGGGTCCGCGGGCGCAACTACACCGCCGGGCAGCCCGACCGCCTCTTCAAGAACATCGGCGGGCGCTTCGTCGACGTGAGCGCCAGCGCCGGGATCGTCGACCAGGGCATGGGGCTGTCGGCGACGTGGTTCGACTACGACGACGACGGCTTCCCCGACCTCTACGTCGCCAACGACCTCGAGACGCCGGACACCCTCTTCCACAACCAGCGGGACGGCACCTTCCGCGACGTGACCGAAGCGGCGGTGCCGCACACCGCCTACTACGGCATGGGCTCGGACGCGGCCGACGTCGACGGCGACGGCTCGCTCGACCTGATCGTCGCGGACATGAGCATGACCACGCACGAGAAGGCCAAGGTGCTCATGGGGGACATGGACGAGGAGCGCCCGGTGCTGATGCACAGCCGCCCGCCGCAGGTGATGCGCAACGCGCTGCTGCTCAACGCCGGGACCGGGCGCTTCCAGGAGGCCGCCAAGCTCGCGGGCGTGGCCAGCACGGACTGGACGTGGTCGGTGCTGTTCGGCGACCTCGACCACGACGGCCGCGTGGACCTGTTCGCCACCAACGGCATCGCCCGCTTCGACACGGATCCCGACCTCAAGCTGCGCGTGGAGCAGCTCTGGCAACAAGGTCGGCAGCAGGCCGCCATCGAGCTGATCCAGAACGTCGCCAAGGTGCCCGAGAAGAACCTCGCGCTGCGCAACGTGGGCGGCGAGGTGCCGCGGTTCGAGGCGACCGGCGCCGCGTGGGGCCTCGACCTCGAGGCCGTCTCGCACGGCGCGGCGCTCGCCGACCTGGACGGCGACGGCGACCTCGACGTGCTCGTCAACAACTTCGAGGAGCCGTGCGCGCTCTACGAGAACCGCACCGGCGGCGACCGCGCGCTGGTGGTGCGCCTGCGCGGCCAGCACAGCGAGCGCTTCGGCGCGGGCGCGCGGGTCCTGGCCGAGCTCGCCGACGGCCGCCGCATCGTCCGCGAGCTGACGCTCGCGCGCGGCTACCTCTCGGGCCAGGCGCCCGAACTGCACTTCGGGCTCGGCGACGCAAGCGAGGCGCGCGTGGAGGTGCGCTGGCCGTCGGGGCACGTGCAGGACCTGGGCGTGCAGGCAGCCGGCCAGCGCCTCGTGGTGACCGAGCCCGGCGAGGCGCCGCCGCCGCTCGCACCGCCGCCCGCGACGCCGACGCCGCTGTTCGTGCCGGCCGATGCGCCGCCGTTCACACACACAGAGAACGAGTTCGACGAATACGCGGACCAGCCGCTGCTGCCGGCCCAGGTCAGCAAACTCGGACCCGCGCTGGCGACGGCTGGGGGCTACGTGTTCGTAGGCGGCGCCAGGGGCCAGAGCGGCGCCGTCTTCCGGCGCGACGGCGACACGTGGCGGCGCCTCGACGGCCCGTGGACCGAGGACCAGGCGTGCGAGGACGTGGGCGCGTGCTGGCTGGACTGTGACGGAGACGGCGACCAGGACCTCGTCGTGACCAGCGGCGGCGCCGAGGTCGCGGCAGGCGACGCGACGCTGCAGGACCGCCTCTACCGCAACGATGGCGGACACCGGTTCGTCGCTGTTCCCGACGCGCTGCCCGAGGTGCGGGACTCGTCCGGCGCGGCGCGCGCGGCCGACTTCGACGGCGACGGCGACGACGACCTCTTCGTCGCCGGCCGCCTCGTCCCGGGCGCCTACCCCGACGCGCCGCCGAGCCGCCTCTACCGCAACGACGGCGGCCGCTTCGTGGACGTCACCGAGGAGGTCGCGCCCGCGCTGCTGCAGGCGGGCATGGTGACAGACGCGCGCTTCGCCGACCTGGACGGCGACGGCGACCTCGACCTCCTGCTCGCCGCGCGGTGGCAGCCGCTGCGGCTGCTGACGTGGAACGGTCGGCGGTTCGTCGACCGGACGCCCGATGCAGGCCTCGCGGACCGCTCGGGATGGTGGCGCAGCCTCTGCGTGCTGGACGTCGACGGCGACGGCGACCTCGACGCCGTCGCCGGCAACCAGGGGTGGAACACCAAGTACAAGGCCACGCCGGACAAGCCCGCGCGGCTCTACTTCGGCGACTTCGACGACGACGGCCGCCGCGACCTCGTCGAGGCGAAGTACGAGGGCGACCGCCTGCTGCCGGTGCGCGGCCGCAGCTGCAGCAGCGGCGCGATGCCGATGCTCGAGCAGCGCTTCCCGACCTACGAGGGCTTCGCGCGCTCCGTGCTCGCCGACATCTACACCGAAGAGAAGCTTCAGGAGTGCGGCGAGCTGGTCGCGCCCGAGCTCGCGAGCTGCCTGCTGCGCAACGACGGCGGCGGCCGCTTCACGTTCGAGCGGCTGCCGCGCGCAGCGCAGATCGCGCCGAGCCAGGCGATGGTGGTCGCCGACGGCTTGCTGGTCTGCGCGCAAAACGACTTCTCCCCCGAGCCGGAGACCGGCCGCCACGACGGCGGCGTCGGCCTGGTGCTGGCGTTCGATGCCGGCGCGCCCAAC